>NZ_CP051130.1:2710000-2963413 GCF_013378055.1 Parasphingopyxis sp. CP4
CGCCATGGTCATGTGCGCCCATCAGCACCCGGGCGGTCCGATAATGGAGGAAAGGCAGGGTGCCGGCAGGGCAGGCGCGTCCTGCCACTTTCTCCTGAATGTCGAGCGCGCGAAACACATGTTGCGCGCCAAGGCCCAAGGTCAGGCCGGCGCCGGTTTGTTCGATTTTCGAGGCTGCCTCATGCACTTCGACCCCGAAACCGCGCTGACACAGGGCTATCGCCGCTGTCAGTCCGCCCAGTCCGGCACCGATGATGAGGATTTTCAAATGCGCACCTGCGGCTAGAAACGATCCAGTTCTACGAGCTCGTACCGATTCATCATATAGCCATCGATGCTGCCCTTCACGAGCAGCGAATCCTCGTCGGCGGTGATCCACATGTCGAAATCAGGATGTTGGGTGCCGCCCATGCCGGGGCCATCGTCATAATAGCGATAATGGCGACAATCGAAGGTGCCCGCGGCCACGGTTACGGTCTCTTCGCCGACATATTCCATGCCGATATTCACTTCCGAAATCAGCGGCGGCGTCGCACCGCGATGATCGGGTGAGGGAACAAAGACGCGGATCATCCGCTTGTGCGGTCCTTTGGCGAGATCCATGCACTGGGTCAGGAAGCCATCGCCGACCACTGGATGCGTACCAAAGCCATCAATCGCACCGCCCATCGGCATGCGCTGAGAGAGACGGCCGATCGACGGGCCGAAGCTCTCGCAATCAATGACCTCATTTTCCCAGTCGGCATGCAGCCAGCCGGAGCCGAGATAGTCGTCGCCCAGAGTGAGATGGACATGCAGGTCCGTCGGTCGGTTGTCGGCGTCGAGATGATAGATGATGTCGCGCAATACGGTCGGTTCGGGTTCTTCGATTTCGCAGCGCGCGCGCATGATGGTCGAGCCGTCGCCATGATGGGTGAAGGTAAACCATTCACGGCCACGTTCGCGACCTTCCCATTCCGGTTTGGTCGAGGTGTAGCTGATCTTCCCGCTGACCGTTCGATGCTGCATGACGACTCCCTTATTTGGTCGTTTTTGACCATGCCCGTGCATTTTGGACTTGCCAAGTGAAATTTGTCCGGACAAATTAGGAGCAATCATAGGAGGGGCGTAATGGAATTTCTAATAGCCAATGAGCTGAGCATCCTGCGCTGGGTGCATATCCTGGCCATGGTCTATTGGTTGGGCGGTGAATGGGGGGTCTTCCAGACCAGCTATCATGTCACCAATCCGGCGCTGTCCCTTGAAGAACGGCGGCGGCATATGGAAACCGCCTATCGCATCGACATCCTTGCGCGCACCGGCATTGTGCTGCTGCTGCCGCTCGGCCTGCATATGGGCAAGATCTATGGCTTTGTGCCGATGCTTGATGGTGCGGGTGTCTGGTGGATGTGGCTGTTCTTTGCGATTTGGCTGGCGATGACCTGGACGGCCTTCCTCAAGCGCGAGACCGATATCGGTATCAAGGTAACCAAGGCAGAAGAGCTGCTGCGCTATCCGCTGATAGGCGCATTGTTTGTCGTGTCCTTCATGGCCTTTGACGGTTCGGGTCCGATCGAGACCAGCGCCGGCAATCACTGGTATCCGGCCAAGATGGCGCTCTACGCTTTTGCGCTGTGCATCGGCTTGTTCCTGCGGCTTGTCATGCGCCGCTGGACGAGTCGCTTCCGCAAGCTTGCCGAAGGTCCCGATGCAGCCGAAGAAGCGGCGTTGGCCCGTGAGATCGGCCAGGCGCGGATCTCGGCCTATATATACTGGATCACGATTGCGAGCGTGTGTTTCCTGGGAGCGGTCAAACCCTTTTAGGGCGCTGCTTACATCTTGCTCATGATGCGATCGGCGAGACCCGGCGATAGGCGCTGAACGCGCTTTAGAAGCTTGGTCTTGCCGATAAAGATATTGGCCCGATTGCTGCGCATGCCTGAGACGATTTCGGCAGCGCAGTCTTGCGGTGATATCTTCATGCGGGCGGTTCCGCGGCCCGCTGTCATCGCGGTGTCGACCATCGGCGGCAGCGCTTCGACGACATGAATATCTTTGCCATCGAGCTGATAGCGGAGCGATTTCGTGAAACTCCGCAAGCCGGCCTTGGACGCGCAATAACCCGGAGACGATGCCTTTGGCGCGAGAGCGAGGCCTGATGTCACATTGACGATCATTGCTTCGCGAGCCGCTTCCAGCTTCGGCATGAAGCCAGCGATCAGGCGAACCGGAACATGATAATTGAGGAACATTTCCTGTTCGAGGGCGTCGAGCGGCGCATCAGCCCCTATCTGCGCGTCGACTTGGGTCCCGGCATTGTTGATCAGGATGTCGAGTGTCGCGTCACCATAGCTCGCAACTAGCGCGTCACATCCCTCCGCTGTGCCAAGATCACATTGGATCGTGCGAAAGCCATCCTGTTCGGCCGCGGCGCATTTTTCTGCACTCCGCCCGCAAATGATCACATTCGCGCCGGTTGCTTTCAGCTGGTTCGCCAGTTCCCGTCCGATTCCGTCGGTAGAGCCGGTGATCAATATGCTTTTATTGTTGAGGTCCATTAACTGTCGCGTAGCTCGTCCACGACATCCTGTACAGGTGGTTCAAAGTCCTCAAGCGCTTGCAGCGCCTGGTGCGGGCCGCGCATGACGCGCGCGATATATTCGCGGATCAGTTCGCCGCGTTCCTGCCCAGCCTCGCGATCGGGCTCATAGGCTTCGATATCGGCGCGGCTGATCGTGCCGTTCGCATCCAATAGCCGCTCGACCGTATCGAGCCGCTCGCGCAGCACGGATACTTCGCCGATCACCGCCATCAGCATGGAGAGCATTTTCTCTTCTTCGGCATCGCCGAGGAAATCGGGGCGTTTGCCCTTGGCCTTGAGATTGGCCCGGGTCATCCAGTCCATGTCTTCGGTCATTCTGCGGCCTCCTGCATGGCTTCGGCATTTTTCCAGGCGCCATAGGCATTCCACACCGCAGCGCGGCCATGATCTTCGACCTCGCCGGTCGGCGCTTCGGGGAAGATATCGCTATCCACGACGGCGCGGACGCCAATCGTGAACAGTTCGTCCCGGTCAAAGCCAGCCGTCTCCATCACGGCCTTGAGATCAAGCGCATGCATCGCAGACCAGAAGGGCTCGTTGTTGTTGAACGCATCCCAATCGCGGATAAATTGCTCATAAAGCGGCATATCATCGGAATATTGCGGCTGTTCGACATGCATCATCAGCCCGTCATCGGCGAGAACGCGATAGCCTTCCGTGATGATCCTGGGCAGCGCCTTGCCGCTCAACTCGTGCAGGAACATGGTTGTCTGCACCCAATCGAAATGGCCATCCTCCCAGCGCGAAAGATCTTCGGCATTGGCCTGGATGAAGCGGATATTGGTGACGCCGAGCGCCTGGGCGCGGGCATGGCCATAGCGCAAGGATGGCGCGGCTGTATCGATCGCAATCACTTCGGCATCGGGATAGGCGAGCGCAATCGGCAGCGCGTTGTGGCCGATGGTCGATCCGATATCGAGGATCCGTTTCGGCTGCCAGCCGGGCCGTTCCTTTTGCGCCCATTCGGCCACTGCCTGGCCGCCGCCATCGCTGAGCGAGCCGAGTGCACCGCCGGTCGTGGCAAAGAGACCGCAATCATAATTGGCACCGGCCGAAACATCGCCGGGGCGTTCTTCGCCATGATAGCTGCCGGGCATGCAGTGAATATCGACCGCTGCCTGATAGCGCGGCACTTCGATTTCCGGATGGAGTTCGAGCGTATCCTTGTCCGCGTTGAGCTCATCGGCCTTGGCGTCGAGTGCGTCGAGCTGACGCAGCACCATCGCCCGGCCATTTTGCTGGCGCATCTCCATCGAATTGCGTTTCAGTGCGGACCAGAAGCTGTGAAACGGATCGGCGTTCATCGCGTGGCGAATCTCGAACCGGTCCTTGGGCTCGCGGCCATGCTCCTTTACAAAGGCGGGCAGCACCCGCTTGTCATAGGCAAGCTTGTTGCCCGGGCCGAGCGATCCGGCAAGGAACTTGTTGAGATTTGCCAGAAAATCGAACCGAGCGGCTTCATCATGTTTCGGCTCGGGAAACATGGCGTGCCGGGCAACGGCGGTATAGGGCGGGGCGACGTCGATCTTGCTCATCCTGTCTCTCCAAAGCGGTCCGATATCGTGAGTCTTGGATCAGTATAATTAGTCCGGACAAATTTCCAAACCATGATCTAGATCAAGCCGGCTGCGATCATCCTTTCAATCACTGCTTCCTGGGTCCGCCGGAAGTAATCCCGGTCCGGAACCTGCGGGGTATCGCCGTCCATCATGCCGTTCGCAGCATGGATTTCCGTGCCACCATAAATGGGCGCAAACAGCTCCAGGCGCTGGCGGGCGAGGAAGTTGGTCATGCTCGGCGTGCGCCGACCTTCGCGCAGCGCTTCGATATCGACAGTGGCGAAGGCGGTGAAGGTTTCGCCGGAATTGGATTCGGCCACCACCCGGCCCTTCCAGTCCACCACCTGCGAATTGCCATCGGCCGAGGCAAGCGGCAGCGAGCTGCCTTCGATGCCCGCGGTATTGGCGGACACAACATAGGCCATATTTTCGAAAGCCCGCGCCTGTTTGGCGATGTCCTTGGGCGTATCGAGCGGTGACCCGATTTCCGAGGAGCTATGCACAAAGACTTCCGCACCGCGCAAGGCATGGGCGCGGGCGATTTCAGGATAGAGGATTTCTTCCGAGGCCACCGCTGCGAGATTGCCGATCTCGGTCCGTGCCACCGGGAACACGCCGTCCAGGCCATAGATATCGAGATAGCGCGACCAGACATCATGCGGGGTGGGCGCGAACATCGAATTCAACCGGCGATAGCGCAGCACGACCTCGCCCGAGGGCGCGATCACAAAGCTGGTCTGAAAGTAGAAATCCGGGAAATGATCATCGGCTTCATAGGCATTGCCGGCGATGAACATGTTGAGCCGCTCGGCAACACCGCCCAGCGCTTCATATTCCGGCCCGCCAATTTCCAGCGCCGCCTTGTCGGCAAAATCGGGGATCGAGATCCGGCCCGGATAGCTGGTCAGCACATATTCGGGGAGCACGGCGAGCCGCACCGGATGGCCGCCATATTGCTCGATAAAGATGCTGGCCGAGCGCAATTTGGTTTCGATTTCGCCGATCATCGCCATCATCTGCGCGCGTGCCGTCTCGCGATCGGGCGCTGCCTCGACCGAGCGGGCAGCGAGCTGCAGGCCGAGGGCGGAGTAAAGCGGTGTATCAGCCATGCTGTCTTCCTGCGCCATAAGGCCGGCATTGGGCAAGGGCAGCATGCTCGCGAGCATCGCTGCCATGATCTGCCGCCGGTCCAAATACATGCTCAATCATTCCAGTCCGAGCGATCCCGGGTTCATCAAACCACGCGGATCGACCTGCTTTTTCACCGCGAGCAGCAGCGCTTCGGCCGCCGGATCCAGGCTGTCCCGATAGCGATAGGTGCGGCCGATCTGGAAATGCACCGCGCCATGGTCATGGAACAGATCGACCAGCGCGGCCTTGAGTGCCTTGGCGAGCTCCCAGGCCTCCGGATTCTCATCGAGCACCGGCAGCTTCGCGAAATGATCGGCGTCCATCGTATATTCGTGCGCCGGGTTCGACGCGTCGGGCCAGTAAAGGCACGGCTCGATCAGCGTCCCGGCTCCGCCCACCGCGGCAATCAGCGTCCCGGTAAAAATGCCAAGCCGTTCCATCTCCGCGCTATGCGTTTCGAACAAGGCTTCGATCGCGGCATAACAGGCCTGCGCCCGGGAATGCGGGACCAGGCCATGGACCGGGGCCCAGCGTTCGCCGCCCGGACCAAGCACGGAGTTAAGCGGACCAAAGGGATTGGCGCGGATGATCTTGGGAATCGTGTTTTCGGTCTCGCGGCCACCATGCTCGACAGCCAGGGCGGTCGCCTGTTCGATATCGGCGTCGGCGGCCGACTGGATGCGGCCCTCGCTCAATATATGGAGCGAGAATTTTGCATCCTTCAGGAAGTTCCGGCCGGCGGTCACCACCTTGGCGCCCTCTTTCAGCGCTTTCAGCACGCTGCCCTGCTTCTTCATCATATTGCCCAGCGCTTTGACATCGGATGTCATGCTGTCGCGCTGCATGCGGATCGCATTGAGATTGGGATCGAACCCAAAACATTCGGTCGCAACGCCCGCCCGCTCGATCGCCGCCATCGCGCCGAGGACACCTTCGCGCGTGTCGAAGATGAAGCTCGCATAGCCATGGGCTTCGGCATCGCGCACCAGCCGCAAGGTGATCGCTGCCTTCATGCCGAGCGCGCCGGTATCGGCGAGGAACAGCCCTGTCAGGTCGGGGCCATAGGGCCGCGAAAAATCGCTGCCGGTACGCATGATTGTGCCATCGGCCAACACGACCTCCAACGCGACACAGCTTTGGACAGCCGTGCCATAGCGGCCCGAGCCCCAGAAAACGCCGTTCTGGCTCATCCCGCCGCCAACCGTCGCTTTCAGTCCGGATAGAGTGCCCCAAAATGCGGTGCGCAAGCCTTGCGGTTGCAGGGCCTCATGCAGTGCCGCCCAGGTGCAACCGGGTTCGACGGTAACCGTCATATCCTCGGCATTGATCTCGAGGATCCGGTCCATCTTTTTGAGATCACACAGCACTGCGCCGCTTTGGGTCGGCGTATAGCCGCCGGTATAGCTCATGCCGCCGCCGCGCGGGATGACGGCTATATCGCGCGATGTTGCGGCTGCAACGGCGGCGGCCAGCTGGTCCTTATTGTTTGGCACCACAACGGCCAGCAGATCCGCGCCGCGCGCGTACAGATCATGCGCATGGAATTCGAGGCTTTCGGCATCGCTGAGAATCTGCGCCCCGCTTGCCGCCAAATCGGCAAGCACTCCACTGTCATTGTCTGCCAGGCTAGCCATCAGGCGAGCGCCTCCTGCGCATTTTCGGGCTCGGGTTCTGGAAATTCTGTCGGGTATCGTCCGAGCAAGAGCAGTAATCCACCACCGACAACAAAGCCTCCGATCGCAACCGTCAAAATCGGATCGAAGCTTCCCGTGCGATCAAACACCTGGGCGTATATCAGCGGCGACGAAGCCGAGAACAGACCGAACGGCATATAGAGCATGCCATATATCTTGCCATAATGCGCCATCCCGAAATAGCGTCCGGTGAGATAGGCGATCAGGTCGCTTTCGGCGCCAGCGGCAAAGCCGAGCAGGAAACCGGCAGCTGCGGCCAGCGGGAATGTGATATTTTCACCGAGCAAGATCCAGGCTGAAATGGCCGGCAGGCAGAGCAGCGGGAAGGCCACAAAACCTTGCCAGAAGCGATCGAGCAGCGCGCCTGTAATCAGCCGTCCGGCAAAGATGCCAATGCCAAGTATCCCCATGACCGTTGCCTGGGTCTGCGTATCGATATCACGCAAACCGAGCATGCGCGGCATATTGATAAAAGCACCGCCGAACGATGTGGCAATCAGCGCGATCGACAGCCAGATGATCCAGAACCGATAGTCTCTGAGTGCCATGCCGAGGGTCACACCGGTCAACTTTCCGGTTGCGCTCTCAATGGCCTTGGGTCGTTCATCGGGTCGCGGTTCGCGGAACAAGAAGAAACTAATGATCAGCGCGGCTATCGGAAACGCTCCCATGATTAAGAACATTTCTCGCCAGCCGAAATTCGTGATCGCCCAGACCGCGACCTGCGGCACGACCATAGCGGCTAGGCTAGTTCCCATCAGCAAGATTCCGAGCGCTAGCCCGCGATGCTTGAAGAACCACAGATTGATTGCGCGGCTCCAGGTCACCGGCGTCGATCCGATGCCTACGAAGCCGACAACAACCCAAAAGCCGTAATAGATATAGAGCGTTGACGGGTCGTTTGCGGTTGGCGTCAGCGATATCGCCGCAAAGGCGAGGGCAAAGGCGAATAGTGACCAAAGGGCCACCGGACGCACACCGAACCGATCTGCCATGGCGCCGAACACAGGCGCCAGGAAGGATGCAATCACTCCGAAAATCGTAATCGGTAACACCGCCTGCGTCTGGCTCCAGCCGAACTCGGCCGCCAATGGCGCGGCGGTGAAGCCGATGATATTATAGGGAATAGGCGAGGCGCCGCAGGCAACGCCGAGAACCCCCGCGAGCAAAGTCTTCCAGCCGAGGCTGAATTCATTCCGTTCGCTGTCGCTCTCGGCCCCTGCGGCGCTAGCCATTATTCGCTATGTCCGGCTGCCGGGGAGTCTTCGCCTTCGGCCGCGCGCATTTCGTCGATCATCTGGCGGAAGACCGTCCAGGTGGTCGCATTGGGTCGCGCATCGTCACCCGGAGGCGGTGCGGTATATTCCGGATAGTTCGCCTCGATCTCATTGCGCAGCACTTCAGGCAGTTCGTCATAACCGCCGCGCAGTTTGGAACCGACCGCGTTGAAGATCATCTGGCCTTCGCGGCTGCGCATCCGCATCCAGGGAAGCCAGGCTGCTACACGAACCCAACTTACCGTCGGATAGGCGGTCGCATTGTCTGTATCGAGAATATCGTCAGCGCGTGCGGCGAAATCGAAAATCTCCATCGCCTGATACATGTTGCCGACATATTCTTGATAATCGCCGCCCAGCGGGTTGGTGTAGAACAGCGGGACTTCGAACGGGATCAGCACCCAATCGCCAATCTGGCGATAGGTGGAAATCGAATAGGGCGATCCATCACGTCCCACCGGAAAATTCGGGGCGCGCATGTTCACCGGATCATTGGCAACATGCATTACGGGTACGGTTTCACCGGTCCAGGGATTCTCCCATTCGCGGAGCACTTCGCCGGTTTCCGGATCGGTATAGAGCATGATTTCACGGCTGACCTGGCGATAACCGGTGCCGCGCTCTGGATCCGTAACGCTAACGCATTGGCGGATATTCATGCCTTCAAGGTTGAAAACGTGCCGGTCGCGTTCACCGCGAACCCGTGAATAGCCGCGGCCCGACCAGTAATAGACGGCTGGCTCGCCATCGGCTTCACCACATTGCAGACGCTTGGATATTTCTACCGCGTCTTCCGGGACATTGGGATCGAGCGTGCGCGCTTCGGCAGCCATTCCCATTCCTGCAAGCGCCATTGTCGCGCATGCCAGTGTCAATTTCTTCAAACCCATTGAACCTCTCCCCTAGTCAAATTCTGTCCTGTAAGCCGTGCATAATTTGTCCGGACAAATTTTGACTTTGTCAATGGCCCGAGTCATAGCGGAGTGCAAGGGGAGTTTCTATGTCGCTCGATACTTTGGCGTATCCAACGCTTGTTTACATCCATCTGCTGCTTTTCGTCTTGTGGCTTGGCGCGGATGTTGGTGTTTTTCTGCTCGGACAGCATTTTCGCAAACGCGAAAACTATACGCTGGAGCAGCGACTCGCGCTCCTCAAGATGCTCGTCATTGTCGATATGACCCCGCGCAGCGCATGGGCGCTAATGGTACCGATCTCATTGTCTGTGCTCGCTGCAGGTAACTGGTGGGCAGTGCCGGGATGGTTGCTGATTGCCAGCTGGGTGGTTGGAGCCTTCTGGCTCTGGCTGGTCTGGGATGCGCATAATCATGATCAGACGCCGCGCGCGGCGCGCGACCGGGCGATTGAAAACTGGCTCAAATACGGCCTGACGGCTTTCTATCTCTGGCTCGGTATCCAGTCGCTGGTGACGGGCGCACCGCTCGATCAGTCTTGGATTGCCTGGAAAGCGGTGCTGTTCGGCGCCATCTTCGCAGCCGCGATCATGATCGATGTCGCCTTCAAGCCGGTCGGAGCCCAGCTCGGCAAGCTGCTTGAAGAAGGATCCAGCGACGAGACCGAGCTGCCGCTGCGCGCAACCATGGATCGCACCCGCATATGGGTCTGGATCGTTTATCTGCTGCTGATCGCGACATCCTATCTGGGCGTGGTAAAGCCGGTTTTCTAAGCAAATAGTTTCGTAATGCGTCAATCGGCGCTTGACTTTAAATTTGTCCGGACAAATTGTACGGCAAGAAGTGTGATAGGGAGTGAACTGACAGGTCATGGGCGGATTGAGTTCGATATTATTCGTACCCGGATCGCGACCGGATCGGTTCGCCAAGGCGGCTGAAACGGCCGCAGACCTGATCTGTATCGACCTTGAAGATGCCGTTGCACCCGACGGCAAAGACGCCGCCCGCGATGCGGCCATCGCTTCCCTTGAAACGCTGGACCCGGCTGGCGTCGCGATTCGCATCAATGGGCTCAAGACAGCCGATGGTTTGCGGGACTTGCTCGCGCTGCGCGATGCGGCCATCCTGCCACAGCTGGTTTTCATTCCGATGGTCGAAAGCGCGACCGAGGTAGAAATTGCCGCTGCCGTGCTGGGCGATCGGGCGCCTGGCCTTGTCCCGCTGATAGAAACCGTCAAAGGCCTGCGCGCCGGCGACGCGATTGCGGCAAGCCCCGGCGTTGCGGCGATGATGTTTGGCGGGGGTGATTTTTCGGCCGAGCTTGGAACCGATCTTGCCTGGGAGCCTTTGCTGGCGGCACGCAGCGCGTTCGTCATGTCATCGGCATCGGGCCGGGTGCCGGCGATCGATGTACCTTTCATCCTGCTCGACGATGATGCAGGCCTTGCAGAGGAAGTTCTCCGGGCCAAGGCTCTCGGTTTTGCGGCCAAGGCGGCGATCCATCCCAAACAGGTCGATGCGATCAATCGGATCATGCGCCCCAGCGAAGCGGAGCTTGCCGAAGCGCGCGAGGCGCTGGCCGCGTTTGCCGAAGCGGGTGGGAAAGTTATTCGCCATAATGGAAAAATGCTCGAAGCGCCGGTGATCAAGCGGTTCGAGGCAATGCTAGGTATCAAGGGGAAAGATAATGCGTGACGGAGTTGTCGAAGTCTCACCGGGCCGGTTTCGGGAGACATTCGGTCGCTATTTCGAGGATTTCGAAGTCGGCCATATCTATGAGCACCGTCCGGGTCGCACGATTACGGACACGGACAATGTGCATTTCACCTTGCTGACGATGAACACCCATCCCGCGCATTTCGACTATGAATTCGCCTCAAAAACGGAATTCAAAAAGCCGCTGGTCTGCTCGCCGCTGACGGTAGCGCTGATGGTTGGCATGAGTGTTTCGGATACCAGCCAGAAGGCGGTTGCCAATCTTGGCTGGGACAAGATCAAGCTGACCCATCCACTGTTCCCCGGCGATACGCTCTACGCGGAGAGCGAGGTGCTCGATAAGCGCGAGTCCAGCTCGCGCCCGGAACAGGGGATCGTGACCGTCAAGACGATCGGCAAGAACCAGCATGGCGATGTGGCCTGCACTTTCGAGCGGACAATGCTCATCTGGAAGCGCGGCTTTGGCAATGCCGACGATTAGGAGACGTTAGAGATGGCCACCGCCCCCGATACCAGCCGCCCGCCAATGGATCCGTCCGAAGAAACGGCGTTGCTCGATTCCATCCAGAAATGGATCGATCGTGAAGTCCGCCCGGTCGTGATGAAGCATGACCATGGCGATATCTGGCCGGAAGAACTGGTCGACCAGATGGCCGAGATGGGTCTGTTCGGTGCAACGATCGGAGAGGAATATGGCGGGCTTGGCCTGCCGGCGACTACCTACGCAAAAATCGTCGCGCTGATCTCCTCCTATTGGATGGCGCTTACCGGTATCTTCAATTCGCACCTGATCATGGCGGCGGCCGTCGAACGGTTCGGCACGGCTGAGCAAAAAGCGAAATGGCTGCCCAAATTCGCGACCGGCGAGATTCGTGGCGGCCTCGCGCTGACCGAGCCCAATGCCGGTACCGATCTCCAGGCGATCAAGGCGACGGCAGTCCGTGACGGCGATGATTATGTCATCAACGGCACAAAGACCTGGATTTCCAACGGTATTCACGGATCCTGCTTCGCGCTGCTGGTGAAGACTGACACCAAGATTGACCCCCGCTACAAGGGCATCAGCCTGATGATCGCGCCCAAGGGCGAAGGCTTCACCACCGGGCACAAGTTTGACAAGCTCGGCTATAAGGCGATCGACAGTGCCGAGCTGATCTTCGACAATTACCGGATTCCGGCTGACAATCTGATCGGCGGCGTGGAAGGCCATGGCTTTTTCCAGGCCACGGGAGGTCTTGAACTCGGCCGGATCAATGTCGCGGCGCGCGGCGTGGGCCTTGCCGAAGGATCGCTCCGACTGGCGACCGAATATGCGCAGGTGCGCGAAACGATGGGCAAGCCGATTGCCGAGCATCAGGCGATCCAGCTCAAGCTCGGCGAGATGGTCACCCGGGCCCAGGCGGCGCGGCTGCTGACCATCGAGGCGGCGGGCGCCTATGATCGCGGCGAACGCTGCGACATGGAAGCAGGCATGGCGAAATATTTCGCGTCCGAAGCGGCCGTGAAAAATTCCGAAGAATCGCTGCGCATCCATGGCGGTTACGGCTATTCCAAGGAATATGACATTGAGCGCTATTATCGCGACTCGATCCTGATGTGCATCGGTGAGGGGACCAATGAAATGCAGCGCATGATCATCTCCAAACAATGGGTCAAACGGAACCCGGTGTGAGCGATCGACCTCTTCCCCTTGCCGGTTACCGGATCCTCAGCGCCGAACAATATGGCGCCGGTCCCTATGGCACGATGTTCCTCGCCCAGCTGGGCGCGGAGGTCATCAAGATCGAACCACCCAAGGGCGGGGACACGGCGCGCGCCGTTGGGCCGCATTTCCTGCGCGAAGCGGAAAGTCTCTATTTTCAGACATTTAACTATAATAAACGCTCGCTGACCTTGAACCTCCAGAGCGAGGAAGGGCGCGAGATACTGCGCAAGCTCGCTGCCAACGCGCATGCGGTCGCCAATAATCTGCGCGGCGATCTGCCGGAGCGGCTGGGGCTCACCTATGACGCGCTAAAGGATGTGAACCCGGCGCTCGTCTGCGCCCATCTCTCCGCCTATGGCCGCGACAATGAGCGCGCCAAATGGCCGGGCTATGATTATCTGATGCAGGCCGAAGCGGGCTTCCTGTCGCTGACCGGAGAGCCGGATGGACCGCCGGTGCGCTTCGGATTGTCGATGGTCGATTTCATGACCGGCACGATGATGGCGGTGGGCCTGCTCGCCGCATTGACCGATGCCGAGCGCTCCGGGTTTGGCCGCGATATCGATGTCGATCTGCTATCAGCTGCAGCCCATCAAATGAGCTATCCCGGCCTCTGGTATATGAACGAGAATGACGTGACGCCGCGCGCACCCTTTGGCGCGCATCCCACGGCCACGCCGAGCCAGATGTTCCGCACCGCCGATGGCTGGATGTTTGTCATGGCGCAGCTTCCCAAATTCTGGTCGATCCTGGTCGAGGAAATCGGCCGGCCCGACCTGGCATCGGATGAGCGGTTCGACACACCCGCCAGTCGCCGCGACAATCGCGAGGCGCTGACGGCGGAGCTTGAGGGCGTATTCACCGCCCAACCGACCGCCCATTGGGTCGATCTGCTCAAAGGCAAGATGCCGGTTGCTCCGGTTAACTCGCTCGAAGAGGCGATGGATAATCCGTTCCTCGAGGAAACCGGTATGATCGATCATGTCGACCATCCCGATCGCGACCAAATCAAGGTGCTGACCAGCCCGATCAAGGTGGATGGCGATCGGCTTCCGGTTGAAGCCGGGCCACTACTCGGCGCGGATAGCGCGGATATCCTGGCCGAACTCGGTTATGACGCCGATGCGGTAGCTGAGCTCAAACAAAGCGGCATCGTTTAATCCATGGGGCAGCTGGACGGCATCACGGTGATCGACCTGTCGCTGTTCCTGCCGGGCCCGATGGCGACAATGATGATGGCCGATCAGGGCGCCGAGGTTATCAAGATCGAACCGGCTGCCGGCGATCCGGCGCGGCAGATGGCGCCCGAAGAGGCGGGACAGTCCGTCTGGTTCCGCAATCTCAACCGCGGCAAAAAGAGCATCGTGCTCGATCTCAAAAATGACGACGGCACCGCCCGGCTGCGCGAATTGATCGCCACGGCGGACGTGTTCGTCGAAGGCTTTCGCCCCGGTGTGATGCAGCGCCTGGGCTTTGACTATGAAGCCGTTTCGGCGATCAACCCGCGCATCATCTATTGTTCGATCTCCGCCTTTGGGCAGGAGGGCGCGATGGCCCATCATCCGGCGCATGATCTTGCCGTCCAGGCATTGACCGGCTTTCTCTCCGTCAATGATGGTGCGGATGGAACGCCCGTGGTGCCCGGCGTGCCGTCTGCCGATATGGCGGCCGGGCTTACCGCGCTTTCGGCCATCCTGATGGCGCTGATCGGTCGGGAGAAGAGCGGGCAGGGCGACTATATCGACGCGACGATGTTCGAAGCGATGCTGCCCTGGTGCGCGCATATTGCTGGCGGATCGATTGCTGGTGGCGCGCCGCCGCGCTCCCAATCCCAACGTTCGCTGGGTGGTGCGGCCTTCTATAACGTTTATGCAACCAAGGATGGTCGCCATGTCGCGCTCGGCGCGCGCGAAATGAAATTCGTCACCAACCTGCTGACGGCGCTTGACCGAACTGACCTGATCCCGCTCGGCGAAGCGGAGGCTGGGGAGCCCCAGGCCGAATTGCGCGCCTTTTTGGCCGAGGCATTTCTTGCCAAGACCCGCGACGAATGGATTGCATGGTTTGCTGACAAGGATGTCGCTTTCTCACCGGTGCTCGATTTCAGTGAGGCTTTGCAGAGCGATCTTGTCGCCGAACGCGAAATGTTGGTCGAGGTAGATGGCAGCCATCAAATCGCGCCCGCGATCCGCTTTAAACACGCATCATCGCGGCCGCTGGGTGCGGCGCCCGATCTGGATGAGCAGGGATGAGTGCGGTTCTAGCCTTCGGCGTCGATATGCATCGAATAGGCGAAGCGATCACCGGGATGGTGGCTGGCCGAAATCTCGAAGATCCGGTTCTTCGCGTCACGATAGGCGCGCAGGATCCGCAAAGTCGGCGCACGCCGCGAAATGCCAAGGCCCTTGGCGATGTCGGCACTCGCGCCGACCGCCTGGATATCCTGCGTCACATAGGCAACGCGCACACCGGCCAGTTCTTCCAGCTGGCGGAAGATTGTGACCTGGGAAGATCGGATCTCGGCCGCGGCTTCCGCATAATCACCATGGACATAGGCATCGGTGATCGCGATCGGTTTGGGATCGCCCAGCCGGGTCCGCACACCTTGGAACTGGTACCAGTCACCCTCGGTGTCGCCGCTGACATGGTCGGCAATCCGTCGCGGCAGGGCCGTCAGTCCGACCGGTTTGAAATCATATTGGGTATCCCGCGCATATTGCAGCAGCTCACCAACATTGGAGAGCGGCTGGTGCAGCGTGCCGCCACGCGCGGCCGCTGGCTGTATCACTGTGCCCGATCCGCGTTTGCGCTGGATAAGCCCTTCGGCAACCAAGCGACGCAGCGCTTCGCGCACCGTATACCGGCTCACGCCATGTTCGCGGCACAATTCGGTTTCGGTCGGGAACTGCCCCTCTTCGCTCAGATCGCCGCTCAAAATGGCTGCGCGCAGCGAATCGGCAAGCTGGACGTAACGGGGTTTTGCAGCGGCGTCGGACAAGAAATTTTCCCTTTGCGGCTTCAGGCCAGAGCGGTGGCTGTATGAGCGAACCGCTTCTGACGCAACTTTCAGAAAGATTAGCGCGACCCGTCGGCGAAAGCGATAGGCAGCGTGCGCGCTTGCATTTGCTCGACTGGCTGGCCTGTGTTGCAGGGGCGCGGAAGAGTGAAGTGGCCCAAGCTTTCTTCGCTGGCTTTCAAGGTGATCCGAAGCTGAAGGCCGCATATCTCGGCAACCTTCTCGAAATGGACGATGTGCACCGCACAGCGTTGCTGCATCCCGGCCCGGTAATCTGGCCATCGGCAATTCGCGGTGCTTCGGATAAGTTTGAAGTCGATGGCCTAGACGCGGTCCTCGACGCTGCGATCTGTGGGTATGAAGCGATGATTGCGATTGGCGCGAGCCTTGATGCGCATCACTATGCCCATTGGCATCCCACAACCTCGGCCGGTATGTTCGGCGCGGCAGCCGCAGAAGCAGCAGTTGCGCAATTGGACGTGTCACATATGGCCAATGCACTGGCGCTGGCTGGTTCGGTGACTGGAGGCTTTTGGCAGCTCCGTCATAGCAGCAACCAAGCCAAGCAATGGCATTTGCTGCATCTGGGACTGACCGGCTGGCAAGCGACCGAAATGGCTGAAGCCGGTGTGACAGGACCGCTTGATCTGTTGGAAGGTCAGCAGGGCCTGTACGCTGCAATGACTAAGGAGCCCGGTCCGCTCGCGAACAATGGCGATAGCTGGCTCATCCATACGGTTAGCTTCAAGCCTTTTGCGGCATGCCGCCATGCCCATCCGGCGATCGATGCGGCGATGGAGTTGCGCAAGGCGGGCAAGCTCGCTGCGCCATTCCATGTCGAAAGCTATGCGGATGCCCTGGCCTTTTGCGATCGGCCCGGTCCGGTGACCGAGCTCGATGCGAAATTCTCGCTCCAGCATTCGGTGGCGGTCGTCGCGGACGGTCGCGATGCCAAGCCTGAAGATTTCACCGAAGAGGCGATTGCAGCGCTGGCCGATCTCCGTGCGCAGGTTACGGTGGCCGAGGACCCGGCGATAACGGAGCGCTATCCGGCCCATTTCGGCGCGCGGGTGAATGGGTTGGAACTGGTCGATACGCTTGGCGATCCGGAGAGACCGGTGGACGAAGCGGCGATTATCGCCAAGATGGAAAGCCTTGCCGCATGGGGCGGTTTGGACGCAGCCGAGGCCGACCGGGCGGTGGAGATCGCTTTACGCGGCGACAAAGCCGAGGCGGTGGAAGCTTTATTGGAGGACTGGCTGACATGAGCGGCACGGCACGCCTCCTGGATTTCGCGTCGAGCGATCATGCGCTTCCCGATAGCGCGCGCGCGGCCTCGCTACGCCTGCTGGCCGATACTCTGGCGGGCGGCGCGGCGGGCGCGATGTCCGATGAAGCCCAGCATTTGCTGAGCGCCGTGCGCAATTGGGGTGAGGGTGGCAAGGCGCGCCTGATTGGTCTTGAAGACCGCCTCCCTGCGCCGTCTGCGGCCTGGTTCAACGGTTTCGCGGTCCATTGCCTCGAATGGGACGCGGTGCACGAACCGGCGGT
This sequence comes from Parasphingopyxis sp. CP4, assembly GCF_013378055.1. Lineage (NCBI taxonomy): Bacteria > Pseudomonadati > Pseudomonadota > Alphaproteobacteria > Sphingomonadales > Parasphingopyxidaceae > Parasphingopyxis > Parasphingopyxis sp. CP4. The sequence continues at coordinate 2,727,142 of NZ_CP051130.1, forward strand.
TGTCCATGCGCTGTCGGTTGCTACCGCCGCATTGCTCGCTGCATCGGACCGGCAAGGCGGCAGCGATCCAGATGTCTTTCTCACCGCGCTCGCGGTCGGGGTCGATATCGCCAGCGGCATGGGTGTCGCGGCGACGGGCGCGATGGAGTTTTTCCGCCCGGCCACGGCTGGCGTGATCGGTGCGTCCTTGGCCGTCGCAAGGCTGGAAGGGCTGGCGCCCGAACGCTTCGCCGATGTGCTCGGCCTCGCATATTCGCAAGCGGGTGGCACGATGCAGGCGCATGTCGAAGCCTCGGTCGCGCTGCCCTTGCAGATCGGCAATGCCGCCCGCGCCGCGATCACCGCCGTCGATCTGGCCAAGGCCGGCATGGATGGCCCGCATGACGGGATTGAAGGCCCGTTCGGCTATTTCGAGCTATTCGAGCCCGGCGATCTGAGCCGCTACACCGATAGGATCGGCGCGCGCTGGCTAATCGAGGAGGTCAGCACCAAGCCCTTCCCGTCAGGTCGGGCGAGCCATGGCGTGCTGGGTACGATCGATAATATGCTGCGCGCGGGGGAGCTGGATGCGAATGCCGTCGCCAGTGTCGATATCGCAGCCCCGCCGCTGATCAACCGGCTCGTCGGCCGGCCCTATACGCCCGATATGGCGCCGAGCTATGCGCGGCTCTGCCTTGCGTTCCTGTTGCCGCTGATGCTGCGCGACGGGATCGTCAATCCGGCCTGTTTTACGCCGGACCAGTTTACCGATCCTGCGCTCCGTGCGCTGGCGGAGAAGGTGACTGTCCGGCTCGACGATAATCCCGATCCCAATGCGCTCGCCCCGCAACAGCTGGCGATCACGCTGACCGATGGCAGCCGGATCGAGCGCATCATTACCGACAATCTTGGCAGCCCGGATGCGCCGATGAGCGCCGATCAGGCCGCCGCCAAATATGATCTGTGCCGCACGCTTGCATCGCCCGATGGAGACGTGCGGCTGTTCGATAAACCCCTTAGCTATGCAACGGACCCGCAATGAGTTTTCCGACCTATTTTGAAGCCTTTGACGCTCAACAGATGCTGGCCGATTATCCGGTCGGCGAAGATTTCGTCGCCCGCTACACCGCCATGTCGCGCGATGAGCTGCATGCGATCCAGGATGCGCAGTTTAAGACGCTGATGAAGCGCGGCTGGGAAATTCCCTTTTATCAGCGGCTTTGGGGCGCGCAGGGGATTGAGCCCGGCGATATCCAGGGGTTGGCCGATATCACCAAGCTGCCAGTGTACGACAAGACCGACCTGATGGCCTCGGTGAATGACTATCCGCCTTATGGCGATTTTGACGGGCGCGGCAGTGACCCGGTTGTCTTCCACACGACAAGCGGGACGACCGGGCGGCCCCAGCCATTGATGTTCGGCCCCAAGGGCCGCGAGGTCACAAACCTGCTCGTCGGCCGCATGTATCGCTGGATGGGTTTGCAGTCCGACGATGTGATCCAGTCGGTCTATGGCCATGGTATGATCAATGGCGGCCATTATATTCGCGAGGCCGTCACCCATTTCACCAATTCGCTGTTCTTGAGCGCGGGGACCGGGATCGAGACGCGCTCGGTAAACCAGGTCAATCTGATGGCCGATTTCGGCGTCACCTGCATGGTGGGTTTCGTTGACTATGTCCGCAAGCTCGCTGAAGTGGCGGAAGCCGAGAAGCTGTTCGACCGGATCAAGCTGCGGATGATCATCGGCCATCTGGGTACCGAGGATCGCGCCTCGACCGAAGATGCCTGGCACGGTGCCAAGGCCTATGACTGGTATGGCGTGGGCGACACCGGATCGATTGCCGGCGAGGGGCCAGACCGGAACGGGCTCTATGTGTGGGAAGATGCACAGTTTCTCGAGCTGCTCGATGTCGATAGCGGCGCAGCGGTTGCGCAAGGCGATACCGGCGACATGGTCGTCACCTGTCTGTTCAAGGACGATATCGCGCCGTGCATCCGCTTCAACACCCATGATGTGACCGAAGAACTGTCCGGCACCAATGATACGGGCATGGTTTTCAAACGGATTTCGGGCTTCAAGGGCCGCAGCGACAATATGGTCAAGCTGCGCGGCATCAACATCTTCCCGCATGCGATCGGCGCGATCATCGAAAACCGCGGTGACCTGACCGGCGAATATGTCTGCCGAGTGACGCGCGATGAGGCTGGCCGCGATGATATGCAGGTCACGCTCGAAAGCCGGGGCGGCACCGACGCCGGCGAGATTGGCGAACTGTTGCGCAAGGGCATTGGCATCGAGGTCGGCGTTGAGCTGGTCGGGATCGGCGACACCGCCAAGGACACGCAGATCGATGTCCGGCAAAAACCGATCCGGCTGATTGACGAGAGGAAGATTTGACCGAAGCGGCTCATCATCATGGCGTGGCCGCGCTGCTGGCCCTTTATCGGGCGGGCGCGCTGATGCCGTCCGACGTCGTCGATGCGACGTTGGACCGGATCGCTGCGCTAAATGGCGATCTCAACGCGTTTGTCGAGCTAGACGAAGCCGGTGCGTTACAAGCCGCAGCAGAAAGCGATCGGCAGATTCTCTCCGCCGCGCCGCGTCCGCTCGAAGGTGTACCGGTGGCGATCAAAACCAATATCGATGTCGAAGGCCTGGTGACGAGCGCGGGGATTGAGGCCCGCAAGGATTATGTGGCCGAGAGCGATGCGCAGGTCGTGGCTGATCTACGCGATGCCGGGGCGATCATTCTCGGCACGCTTAACATGGAAGAAGCGGCGCTGGGCGCAAAAACCGACAATCCCTGGCTCGGGGCGGCACAGAACCCGCATCGGATCGGATACACACCGGGAGGCTCTTCCGGCGGGAGCGGCGCGGCGGTTGCTGCTGGCCTGTGCGTCGCGGCGCTGGGGACCGACACGCTCGGTTCGGTCCGCGTGCCATCCGCCTATTGCGGCGTTTATGGCCTGAAGCCGACCTATGGTGCGATCTCACAAAACGGCCTCGAAATATGCGAAGGCTCGCTCGATGTTATCGGCCCGCTGGCGCGCTCGCTTGGTGATCTCGAGATCATCTCGCGCGTGCTTATCGACATGGACGATGCTCAGCCGATTGGTGCACCGGCGCTGCTCGAAGGATTGGGCGATGTGGAATGCGAACCAGCGGTTCTCACGGCATACGAGAAGGCATGCGAGCTCACCGGTGCGAGCGCCAGCTTCTCGCTGCCTGACCCGCTGACGCGTATCCGCTTTGCCGGGTTCATCGCCGCGGCCCGGGCGCTCCATGCCCATCTCGCCGAATTGCGCGCGAGCGATCCGGAAGGCCTGTCAGACAATCTGAAATTCCTCATAGATATCGGCCCCAAGCGCGATGCGGCGGATCTGGCTGAAGACCAAGCTGTGCTCGAACGCACCCGCGCAACGATCCAATCGGTGGTAGCTGAGCACGGAGCGATCCTGCTGCCGACCATGCCGCAAGCGGCGTTCCCGCACAGCGATAAGGCACCTGCCAATCAGGCCGATTTCACCTGTCTGGCGAATATCGCGGGGCTACCGTCGCTCAGCATTCCGGCGGGTACCAACGAACACGGCCTGCCGGTCGCGATCCAGTTGATCGGAGCGGCAGGCAATGAAGCGGGGCTGTTCGCACTTGCGCGCGGCCTCGATACGCAATTGGACGGCTATCGCCCGCCCGATCTATTCTAGAGAGAGAGACAAGAGGAGAGAGACATGCGCATCATCGTATTGTTCAACCTGAAAGACGGCGTCAGCGTCGCAGAATATGAAGAATGGGCCAAGACGCGCGATATACCGGGCGTAAATGCACTGGGATCGGTCAGCGGCTTCACGGTCCACAAGGCCAGCGGCGTGTTCGGCGATGACAGCGCCAAGCCTGTCTATGACTATTTCGAGATTATCGACATTACGGACATGGACGCCTTTGTCGGCGATATCTCGACCGAGGAATTCCAGGCGGCTGCCGCGCCGTTCCAGGACTATGCGGACAATCCGCAATTCATCCTGACCGAAGATCTGTAGGAGAGACGCAATGGGCCGCTTTTCGGGCAAGACCATCATTGTCACCGGTTCGGGCCGCGAAAAGGGGCTGGGCCAGGGCATCCTTCAGCATTTCGCCGATGAGGGCGCGAATTGCGTCGTTTCGGATCTCGAAATCGGTGAAGAAGCCGAACGCGTGGCCGAGGAATTGCGAGGCCGCGGCGCGGATGTTGCAACGATCGCCTGCGATGTCAGTGATGCCGCCCAGTGTCAGGGGTTGGTTGAGCAAACGGTCGAACGGTTCGGCGCGATCGACATCATGGTCAATAATGCAGGGATCGGTTTCTTGATGAAGCCCCTGCTCGAAGTCGACACGGCCAAGGAATGGGATCCGGTAATCGCGGTCAATCTCTCGGGCGCGTTTTACTGCACCCAGGCCGCCGCCAAGGCGATGGTCGCGGCCGGCAATGGCGGGCGGATCATCAATATTGCCAGCCAGGCCGCCAAGACCGGCTTTCCGCACCTGCCAGCCTATGTCAGCTCCAAGCATGGCATGGTCGGCCTGACACGCGCGAGCGCGGTTGAGCTCGGCGCGCACGGCATCACTGTCAATGCGGTCTGCCCCAATCATGTAACGACGGCCTTGGGCGCGGAGCAGAATGAATATTTCTCCAAGCTTTTGGGCTTTGACAGCGTTGAGGCGTATCTTGCCAATATGAGCGCGAAGAATCCGATGGGACGTCCGGGGCTGCCGACCGATACAGCCGCGGCCTGCGGTTGGCTTGCGAGTGAAGAGGCGATCTACGTAACCGGCGAAGCGCTCAACGTGTCGGGCGGCGAGGAAATGCACTAGGCAGAAATTGCGCGAGCCCGCCCGGAACGTAGGGCGTGCGCGAGGAGACGAGGAATAATGCAGGAAGAACGGATCGACTGGCCGAACGGCGCGAAGATGGCGCTGAGCGTTGTCGTCAATGTCGAAGAAGGCAGCGAGATGACCGTTGCGCGGGGCGACAAAGGCATGGAGCCGGTCGATGAGCTGGGTATTCATATCCGCGCGCCGATCCGAAACTATGGCAATGAATCCAACTATATGTATGGCATCAAGGCCGGGTGCCCGCGGATCGTAAAACTGCTGCGCGCCTTTGACATCAAGGCGAGCTGGACCGTCGCCGCCCTGTCGCTGGAAAACCATCCGCAGATCGCCGAGGCGATTGCCGAGCTTGGCCATGAACCGGTCAGCCATGGTTGGCGCTGGGTACATCAGTTCAAGCTCGACGAAGAGGCCGAGCGTGAGTTTATTCGCAAGGCGGTGACCTCGATCGAGAAAACCGTCGGCGTCAGGCCCTATGGTTGGCTGTCCCGTTATTTCCACACCGACGAGACCCGCAGGCTCCTGATCGAGGAAGGGTTTGCCTATCACATGGACGATTATTCGGGCGATATTCCCTATTGGGACAAGGAGACGGTGCCGGACACGCCACTGGTGATCCTGCCCTATCAGCTCGACAATAATGACATGAAGATGTGGACGGACCCGGCACTGACACCGCATCAATGGCTCGATTATGCCAAAGCCAATTTCGACCAGATCTATCGCGAGGGTGAAGAGGGCAATTCCAAGATGATGAGCCTTGGCTTGCATTTGCGGATCATCGGCCGGCCTGGACGGATATGGGCGCTTGAAGAATTCTTCAAACATGTCCGCGCGCATGACGATGTCTGGGTCACGACCCGGCATGAAATCACTCAGCATTTTGCCCAGGTGGAACCCGCATGACGCGCGTCGCTCACAAACCTTCTCCCTTGATGGGAGAAGGATATGCAGCCTTGGCGACGCAGGAGCCTAGGCGAAGTTGGATAAGGGTGAGCGCTCGCCCGGCGAGCGCGCGGAGCTTCACTCCGCTCACCCTCACCCGGCTCCGACTAAGCGGCACAGCCGCTAAGTCTGCGCAGCCCTCTCCCATCAAGGGAGAGGGATCATGACGCTGCGCCTCGAGAAAGATGGCAAGATCGCGCAGCTGCTGATCGATCGACCGGACAAGCGCAACGCATTCACGCAGGAGATGTGGGAGCTGTTCCCGACCCTGCTTGCTGATGCGATGGCCGACGACGCGATCCGCGTGCTGATGGTGAAGGCGAGCCAGGCGGACAGCGCCTTTAGTGCGGGCGCCGATATTGGTGAGTTCTCCGCTGGTGCCAAGGATCCTGACTGGCGCGCCAAAAACCAGGCCGCGATCCGCAAGGTCCAGCATGATCTGGCGCGGGCCCCCAAGCCGACTGTTGCGGTGATTGACCAGGATTGCATCGGCGGCGGCTGCGGTATTGCGATCGCCTGCGATATGCGGGTGGCAGGGTCAAATTCGCGCTTCGGTATTACGCCGGCAAAGCTCGGTCTTGTCTATTCGCTCCATGATACGAAGCTGCTCGTTGATCTGGTCGGCCCGGCTCAGGCGAAACGCATCCTCTTCACCGGCCAGCTGCTCTCTGCAGCCGAAGCGCAGGCGATCGGGTTGGTAACAATGCTTGCCGATGATCCGCATGGGGAAGCAGCGGCGCTTGCAGAGACCATGGCCTCGGTATCCTCGCACAGCCAGAAGATGAGCAAGGCGATTGTCCGGCGCATCCTGGATGGCCAGGCCGATGACGATGCGGAAACGGCGGCGCAATTCGATGCCGCGTTTGAGGGTGAAGATTTCAGGGAAGGCGTCAGCGCCTTTCTCGAGAAGCGAAAGGCAGAATTTTGATGCGCCACGGAATGCGCAGCGTTCCGAAGCGTCAACTCCCGCGCGGGCGGGAGTCACATCCAGCTGGGTGGTGCATTTCAGCCAGTGAATCCCGCCTGCGCGGAAATGACGCGTTACCCAATGACATGGGGAGAACAGCATGAAACATGGAAGCATATTGGGTGGGGTCGTAACGACACCCGATCTCGACATGGCCCTGGCAGATTATGAAGGCACGCTCGATATGAAGCTGGTTGAGCGAGGCGTCGTCCCGGACGCGCTGGCCGCGAGCTGGGGTGTTGCGGAAAGTGCGGGCCAGCCTGTGGCGACACTGCAACCCAAGAGCGGCGCGCATTGCTTCATCCGGCTCGTCCAGCAGCCCGATCATCCCGACTTCACACCCACGCGCACCTATGGTTGGGCGGCCTATGAACTGACCGTGCAGGATGTGTTCGGTTGGCCTGATCGATTGGTCGGCAGTGGTTTTGATATTGTCGGTCCGCCAAAGGAACTCGAAGGCTTGCCATTCTTCGTACCGATGCAGGTGACGGGGCGCGGCCAGGAGATGGTCTATCTCAACGAGGTGCGCGAAAACACGCCTTCGTCCGATCTTCCCCATGCCCAATCGCTGACCGATCATATCTTCATCGTGATCCTGGCAACACCGGATCGTGCCGGTACGGTTGCCTGGTATCGCGATACGCTCGGCCTTGACGAGGGCGATACCTATACGCTTGAATATACAATGATAAATGACGCATTCGGCGCGCCGGAAGGGACGCAGTCGGACCTCACCATGGTCCAGAATGACCGTCTCCCGATCGTCGAGGTGGATGATTATCCGGACGAAGCGACGCCGCGCGCGCGGCACAGCGGCATGCTGCCGCCGGGCAATGCGCTGGTCACGCTTGCGGCTGACAATCTGGATGCGCTGGAGTGTGACTGGATCACGCCGCCCGCTGTGCAGGCAGGGCCGCTTTACGATGGCCGCCGCGCTGCAACGCTGATCGGGCCGGCGGGTGAAATCCTCGAACTGATAGAGATGAGCAGATGACCAAAGTGACGCCGCCCGCCGCCTATATCGTCTGGTGCACGGACTATCCGGGCGATGAACCGACGCGCTTGCGCGAAGAGCTCGCGCCCGCACATTTTGCGCATATCGAGACGATCTTCGACAAGATCCGCGTGGCCGGGCCCGTGCGTGACGACAATGGCAAGACGATCGGTTCGATGTTGATCTTCAATGCTGAGAGCGAAGCCGAAGCCCGTGCGCTGATCGATCGCGACCCCTATGCAGGTGCGGAAATCTGGGAGAGTGTTGAAATCCGGCCGTTCCTGCCGGCCGCTGGCGAATGGATAGGCGGCAAGATCTGGTAGTCTAGGCGTGTTTGCCGGGCTTCCAGTCACCGCCAAAACTCTCAAGCGCGAAGCTGAGCGGGGCATCCTCGAGCGGTGTGGCCAGCGTGTCATTCCAGCGGTTCAAGAAACCGAATAGGCTAATGAGCGCGACCATCTCGACAATCTGTCGCTCGGTCCAATGTGCACGCAGCGCTTCAAAATGGGCTTCGGTTGTGGCGTTGGGCACCTGGCCCGCCGCAAAGGCCAGATCGAGGGCGGTGCGTTCGGCATCGGTAAAGAGATCACTTGTCTGATACTCCCACACCGCCGCCACTTTCTGGGCATCGACGCCGGACATTTGCGCCGCGCCATGGGCCGTATGCGCCTCGCAATAGCGGCATCCTGCGGCATTGCTCGCGACCATTGCCATCATCCGCTTCAGGCCGAGACTGACTTCCCGTGAGCCATAAATCGTACCGATCAACCCTTCGAGCGGCCCAAGCAGTTCGGGCCAGCGGGCCATGGTAATGATGTCGTTCGAGGCAAAGCCCATCCGCTCTTCAGCCTCGCCCAGTCGATTGCGCAGCTCATCCGGCAAGGCATCCAGGGGCAGGGGATCGATACGCGCCATGCTCAGGCGGCTTCACCATGTTTGCCAATCGCCCATCCGGCGGGCTGCATGATCGCTTCAGCGAAATCGCGTGGCTCGGCTTCGAGCGTCGTCGCCATTGTGTCGTTCCAGCGATTGAGAAAACCGAAGACCGAGATCACGGCGACGATCTCGACAATTTCGCGCTCGCCATAATGGGCACGCAGCGCTTCGAAATGGGCATCGGTCGCGGCATTGGGCACCTGTCCCGCAGCAAAGGCGAGGCCCAGCGCGGCGCGTTCGGCATCGGAGAAGAGATCGCTCGTCTGGAATTCCCAGACCTTGGCGACCTTGTCTTCCGATACGCCCATCTTTTCGGCCGAACCATGGGTAGTGTGCGCCTCGCAATAGCGGCATCCAGCGGCGCTGCTGACGACGGCAGCGATCATCTGTTTGAGATCCTGGGGCAGGGTTCCGCCGCCCAGGACCGTTGCAACAAGCGGCGTGAAACTCTGCACCAGCTCGGGCCAATGGGCCATGGTCAGCATCGAATTGGGCACAAAGCCCATCCGCGCTTCGGCCATGGCGAGCATCGGCTTAAGCTGTTCGGGCACATTCTCCAACGTCAGCGGGTCGATATGGGCCATGGCAATTTCCTTAGGGTATGAGAACCGTCGAGCCGAAAGTCTTGCGGCCCTCCAGATCGATATGCGCTTGGGCGGCCTCTTCCAAGGCATAGCGTTGGCCGATCTCAACCGTCAGCACGCCATCGGCCAGCAGGGAGAAGAGCCGTGCGGCACCGGCCTGGGCGTCGGCGGCTTCTGAATAATAGTCGAACAGGGTCGGGCGCGTCGTGAACAGCGAACCCTTCTGCGCAAGGATGGCGAGATTGGTGTCACCAACCGGTGCGCTCGCATTGCCGAAGCTGATCTGCAGCCCGCGCGGCCCGAGGGAATCGAGCGATGCTTCCCATGTGTCTTTGCCAACCCCGTCAAACACAACGCGCACGCCCTTGCCGCCGGTGATTTCGCGAACCTTTGGCGCAACCTCTTCCTCGGTGTAGAGGATCACATGATCGGCGCCGGCAGCCTTCGCCTTTTCGGCTTTCTCGGCGCTGCTCGTCGTCCCGATCACTTCCGCCCCGATATGTTTGAGCCATTGACACAGTAACTGCCCGGTACCGCCGGCGGCGGCGTGCACCAGTACCGGCCAGCCGCTCTCCACCTTGCCGCACCGCTCGACCAGAAACTCGGTCGTGCAGCCTTTCAGGAACGCCGCTGCAGCGACATCGTCGGCCACACCATCCGGTAAGGGGAACAGCCGATCTGCGGGCATGTTGCGCGCAGTGGAATAGGCACCGAGCATCGGTCCGAATGTGACAACCCGGTCGCCTTCCTTGAGATTGGTAACGCCCGCGCCAACCGCCTCGACAACGCCCGCGGCTTCAAGGCCAAGGCCACTCGGCAGCTCGACCGGATAGACGCCCTTGCGGTGATAGGTGTCGATCATGTTGAGGCCGACAGCGGTGTTGCGCATCCGCACTTCGCCTTCGCCCGGATCGGCAAGCGTCACATCTTCCCATTGGATGACGTCTGGACCGCCATTTTCGCGGATAATTGCGTGTCGTGCCTGCATCAGTTCACCTCGTAAAATTCGGTTAGCGCGCCGTCCGGACTGCGGACCGCGATCATGTCGGTTGGGCCGCGATCTGCAAGCGCAATATCGCTGGCGGCGAAAATAATCGGAATGCCGGCGGCCTCGAGCTCGGCGCGATAGGCGGCAAGATCGTCGACCGGGTAGCGAACCGAGAGAATACCGAGATTGGGCGGCACCGCACGGGCCGAATGGTCGCGCCCCTCAAAACCGACAATCTGCATCACCTCGACCCGGCCGGTTTCGCCTGGCTGGGGCTGTAGCGCAGCGGCGGAGCGCCGGACTATTGGCGTGAAGTTGCGCGGAATGGAAAGATTGGACCAGGCGGGTTCGAGTGGCTCTGCATCACTGTCAAAGAGGATCGAGAAACCAAGGCTGCGATAGAAATCGCGCGCCACCGGCCGGTTGCGGACCATACGCATCGAGTTAAAGGCCTGGCTGATCAGGCCGACCGGAAAATCAGTAAATTCCGGACTGATCCGCTCATAGGCAGCGATATGGATGCCATGCGGGCCGGTGATCACGACATTTTTGAGGTCCGAGCTGCCAAACTGAAAACGGATCGGCGGCGATTCCGCCCACCAGCCCTGGTTGAGTGCCGCTTCGTACAGCCCGTCGACATTGTCGGAGCGGACCATGAGCGAGAAGATCCCGCCCGTGTCCCAGGGACGAGCGGCGGGGCGGATGGGTTCCTGCTCGACCGCATCGAATTGTACGAAGCGGATACAGCCGGTTTGGGTGCCGGGCGCGCAATAGAGCCGCTCTTCGGCGCTCGCGTCCATATGGAGGCCCCAATAACTAAGCTCGCTGCGATCGAGATCGCCCTGATGGCGCAACTCCCAATCAGCAATATCCCGCAGCAGCGCTTCAAAGGGCGCGAAATCGGCAACGCTCACCACGGCTTCGGTCCAGGGTCGCACCGTCTGCGCGGAAAGCGGAGCTGCAAACAACGCGGCCAGGAGTACGAACAGCCGGATCACGAGCCGCCATCCTCCTCGCTCTGCACCGTGCAGCTTGCCTGCATCCAGCGCAGATTGATGCCGATACGGTCAGCGCTCGGATCGGCCCAGCTATAGGAAACCGCCCGATCGGGATCGTCTTCGGTGTGGATGTACAGGACCAGGCTCGGCCGATTGCGCGACGGCGCTGGCCAAACAACATTGCGCATCCGGGCAATCGCGACAGGTGCGCCACTTTCGCCACCGCCGGCGCGGATGCGCCCGCCTTGGTCATGCATCATCAGGCCATTGTCGAAGGTCCATTCACTCTCGCCTTCGGGCACCGGATCGGTCTTGCGAACCGATATCCAGCAGGAGACAGGCCGGGCACGGCGCATATCGAGATGGCGGTCATCCGGACCGCTCAGCGTCATGCCATTCGGGCCGAGGCGGGATATCACGCCCTGATCGCCGCATTCCCCTTCGCTCGATTGAAGGACAAAATCTTCGCCTTCGGCCGCGAAAAGCCGCGCGCAGTCATCAATCGTCAGCGCCGTCAGTTCGCCGCGGTTATCTACAGACCCGCCATGCGGTTCCGCTTGGCCTTCGCCAAAAGCATCGACGCGTTGCAGCGTGAAGCTTCCATCATCATTGCGCGCAATCGATACGCCGAGCCAGCGATCGGGCTCCTCGCCCGCTTCGCCTTGAAAATAGCTTTGCTCGGTATTGGTATAGGTGCCCGCCAATAGATCCGCGAAATCATGGGCAATGGCCGGTGCAGCCATGCTCCCCATGACTGCCGTTGCAAGAATCATCCGCATGTTCGTCTCTCCTCGTCCCGTGATACAGGCTAGAGGGACGGACGCGAAATGCAAATATGTCCGGACAAATTTTGACAGTGTCCGCGAATCCGGCAAAAGGGGATGGAGGGAGGATGAATGTGATGCGCTATTGGCTCGGCCTGGTCTTGATTCTGCTTGCTGCGCCGCTGCCCGCGCATGATGAGAACGCGATTGATGCGCGCACCATCCTCGAACGGGCGACCGAAGCCGCAGGCGGTGAAGATTGGCTGAACCCCGCGACTTTGCAGCTCAGCGGCCATGCCGTTTTCTATGGGCCGGACAGTGCAATGCCGCGTGCGCGGTCTGACGATTACCGGATGTGGCGCGTCTATGATCCTGATCGAACCGCGAGCCATAATGCGCAGGGCAAGGTACGGATCCGCGCTGGCGTTGGCGACGGAGTGATGTTCGAAGTCGGCTATGATGGCGACACCACCTGGACGCAGGATGGCATCATGCCGCGCGAAGAGGCAGATGCGTATTGGGCGTCGGCTTTCGGTTTCGGTATTGTCCGCCGCGCCTTGGCTGACGGTTTCACGCTGACCCGCATTCCCGATGGTAACTCCAACGGCCATCTGACCTACAAGATCCGCATCACCGATCCGGGCGGCGCCGAGACGATCTTCGGAATCGACCAGGACAGCCATTATATCCGGACGATGGAATTCGCGACGCCGCGCGGCTGGCATATGCGGGTCTATGATGATTTCTACCGGCTCGATGATCCCAACTGGGTCCAGGCGGGCACGGTAACGCTCTCCTACAATGGCGTCGTTTCGAACACCGTTTATTGGACCGAGACGATCGTCAACGCGCCAATTGCGGACCGCCTGTTCACCTATCCCCCTAGCCCCATAGACTGAGGAAAGCCCATGCCCGCTTATATGATTGTGACCGCGAAGATCGAGGATCGAGAGAGTTTCATCCAAGGCTATGGTGCCGCCGCCGGTGCACTGGTTGAGCAATTTGGTGGGAAATATGTGCTGCGCGGCCCCGGTGCAGAATTGCTCGAAGGCGGCTTTGGCGATGGCGCTTCGATGGTCATCTCCGAATGGCCCGACAAGGCCGCGGCCAAGGCGTTCTGGGATTCGCCTGAATATCAGGAGGCGAAGAAGCTGCGCGAAGGCTGTGCAGAATGCCAGGTGCTGCTGATCGAAGCGGACATGATCAATGGGTGATCAGATCAAACGCACGACCCTGATGGTGCGCGACGGCGATCGCGCGGCCGAATGGTATGAAACGGTGTTCGGCATGACGCGCTGGATGGACACGCCGTTCACCTTGTCCGGCAACCAGCTGGCTGCGGGCAAGAAGGGCGATCAGACCCGGCTCATCATCCTGAAATGCGAGCATGACCTGATCGGCATGATCGGGCTGCTCGAATGGCTCGACCCGAAACAGGATGCGCCTGACGAGCTGCCGACCGAGATCGCTTTTGGCGCCCCGGTATTTGTGGTCGCCTCCGAAGATGCACCGGGCAATGTCGAGCGCGCCCGGGCGCTGGGGTCGCGAATTCACTGCGAGCCGCATGAATGGACCGTCACCGGTGCCGATGGGAAGCAGAAGGACATGATCGGCTGCTCCTTCTGGGATCTCGACGGCTATTTCTTCGAAGTGAACCAGGTCGTGCAGGTGCATGATTAATGGCTGACGCCGGTGCGATCTCAGATTTTGACGCGCTGGCTGCGGGCAAGGCGATTGACGATGATGCCAATTATCAATGGCGGGTCGCACGCCGACCGGTCGGCAATGTCGTGCCCAAGGATTTCGACTGGCATGTGACGGATCTTGCCGAGCCAGGCCCGGGCGAAACTCTGCTCAAGACCCATTATCTCGGCCTCGCTCCGGTGATGCGCGCCTATATGGTCGGTGGCAGCCCGTCCGGGGAAAGCGCGCTAAAGATTGGCGATGTCATTCATGGTCGCGGCGTCGCGCAGATCGTGAAGTCGCGGCATCCCGATTGGCAGGAAGGCCAGATGGTACAGGGCCAGATCGGCTGGCAGACCTATAAGGTGTCGGCGATGACGGAGCAGGAAAAATTCTTCGCCATGCCGCATAACGGCCTGCCTGCGGCGCTTGGTTCCGGCGTGCTCGGGATGACCGGCCTGTCCGCGCATGCCGGGCTGTTTGCCTGTGGAAGCCCACAAGAGGGGGATCGCATGGTGCTATCCGGCGCGGCTGGCGGGGTTGGTTCGATGGTCAGCCAGATGGCGGCCAATGTTGTGGGCTGCGATGTGGTTGGTATGGCGGGTGGCGCGGAGAAATGCGCCTTTATTCGCGATCATGGGTGCCGGGCGGCAATCGATTACAAGGCCGACGATATCGAAGAGGCGCTCGACCGGCTCTGCCCGGACGGCATCGATCTCTATTTTGACAATGTCGGCGGTGAAACGCTCGAGGCCTGTATGGAGCGGCTGCGCATGCATAGCCGGGTCGTGCTCTGCGGATCGATCAGCGAATATACCCGGCCAGAACCGTTCAAACTCTCCAATTACACGCGCCTGCGCCGCACAGACAGCCGGATGCAGGGCTTTTTCGTCTATAACCATCTCGATCGCTGGGATGCGGTAATGGACGATATCGCCGGATGGATTCATGCGGGCAAGCTGGTGCCGGTACAGGATATGGCCGAGGGCTTTGCCGCGATGCCCAAGGCCCTCGCGCAGCTCTATCATGGCCGCAATGTCGGCGTGCAATGCTGTTCGGTACGCGGTGAACCCGAACAATGGAATTAGGGAGCAAGATATGAGTGAGACAGCGCAAGTCCGGTTCCAGCGCGCCAACTTCGTCGTGCGGGATATCTCCCGCGCACTGAATTTCTATGTCGACGTACTGGGTTTTGAGGTGACCTTTGAAAAAGGTCACAACCCGGACAGCTACAGCTTCCCGGTGTTCGAGATACCGGGCGAGGCCAAGCTCGGTTTTGTTATCCTTTCCGCGCCCGATCAACCGCGTGTCATGGCACTGACCGAGATCAAGCATGTCGATCTCCATCCGGTGCCGTATCCGCGACGCAGCGCGATTGTACTCGATGTGGCCGATCCCGATGCGGTGATGGAGGGCGCGCGCAAGCTCGGCCTCAAAGTCTATGAGGAAGAACGGCTCGAGACGCATGACGGGCGGGTCGGTCGCGAGATCGGCATTGTCGATTATGACGATAATCTCGTCGTCATCTACCGGATCGACGAGGCGGCTGCATGAGTGACGCGGGAACCAGCGACACGGGTGAGGCGGGCAGTGCCGACAAGCCCTATCCCAGCGCGACGGCGGGCTGGTTTCTCGTCGTCATGCTCACAATTGCCTATATTTTCAGCTTTGTAGATCGCTATATCCTCGGCCTGCTGATCGAGCCGATCAAGGCTGAGTTCGAACTGTCTGACCGATCAATCGGCTGGCTGCTCAGTGCGTTTACGCTGGTCTATGGCTTTGTCGGTATCTTCATGGGCTGGCTGATCGATCGCGGCAAACGCATCTGGATCGTCTCAATCGGCGTCGCGCTCTGGTCTGCCGCGACAGTCGCTACCGGCACGGCAAAGAATTTCGTCCAGCTATTTGCAGCCCGGATGGGGGTGGGGGTTGGCGAGGCAACGCTCAGCCCGGCGACCTTCTCGATGATTGGTGACAGTTTCCCCGAAGAGGAGCGCGGCAAGCCGATCGCCTTCTACTCTTCCGCCCTGCCAATCGGCGCAGGGCTCGCGTCGCTGCTCAGTGGCGCGATCATCGCCTGGACGGCCGCGAGCGGCAGTCAGTCCTTGCCCTTTTTCGGTGAGCTATCGCCCTGGCGCTTTACGTTGATCATAGTCGGCTTGCCGGGGCTCGCTCTGGCGATCCTGTTCCTGTTCCTGAAAGAACCGGTGCGCCGCCCTGCGCCAGCGTCCGAAGAGGTGATTGGTGGCAGCGGTTTTCTCGATGCGCTGAC
Source organism: Parasphingopyxis sp. CP4 (assembly GCF_013378055.1). Lineage (NCBI taxonomy): Bacteria > Pseudomonadati > Pseudomonadota > Alphaproteobacteria > Sphingomonadales > Parasphingopyxidaceae > Parasphingopyxis > Parasphingopyxis sp. CP4. The sequence continues at coordinate 2,743,121 of NZ_CP051130.1, forward strand.
CTATGTCTGGCGCAACAAGCTGCTCTATATGGGCTTCGTCCTCATCATCTGTTGCATGACGGCGATCGCCTATAGCCAGGGTTTTCTCGCGCCGACCTTCGAGCGGACATGGGGCTGGTCGCCGCAATTCTATGCCACGGTGAACGGTGTTGCGCTGCTGATTATCGGGCCGGCCAATATGCTGATCATGGGGACGATTTCGGACTGGTGGACCAAGAAAGGCGTGAAGGATGCATCGCTCCGCATCCTCTATGTCGGTTTCTTCATCATGGTGCCGACGGCGTCGCTGCCACTCTTCATGCCGACGGCTGAGCTCGCCTTTGCGATCCTGTGTATCAACACGATCGGCATCGGGATTGTCTCGGCGATCGGTGTCACCTCGCTGCTCGTGATTACACCGGCCCAGATCCGCGGCCAGGTCGTCGCGCTATATTATCTCGCGATCAGCTGGTTCGGATCGCTTGGGCCGATCGCTGTCGGCGAACTGTCGAGCGGTGTCTTTGGCGAAGATAATCTACGCTATGCGGTGGCCACCGTTCCGATCATCTTCGCGATCATACCGCTGCTGATGATGCCGCTCACCCGGCGGCTCTATCGCCGCCAGATGGAATTGCTCGGCGGTGCCAGCAAATGAGGAAAGGCTATTCCGACAGCGCGCACGGCCAAATCCATTGGCGGTTGGAGGGATCATCCGGGCCCGCGCCCGATCTCTATTGCCTGCACCCGGCACCGTTTAGCGGCCTCGCCTTCACGGCCATCATGCCGCACCTCGCCGGGGATCGTCGGGTCATTGCGCCTGATTATCCGGGCCATGGCGGATCCGATGCATTGACGGTCGCGCCGAGCGTCGAAGGTTTTGCCGAGGCCATGGCAGCGGTGATCGACGATGTCAGCGGAGGCGAGCCGGTCGACCTGGTTGGCTTTCATACTGGCTGTCTTGTGGCGCTCGCGCTGGCGGCCTCGGTGCCCTCCAGGATCGGGCGTCTCGTGTTGATCGATATGCCTTATTTTGATGCCGATACGCGGCAGAAGTTCCTGGATCCGGCCGCCCAGGCACCCGGCTTTACGGCGGAGTTGGAGAGTCTGTCGCGTGCATGGGAGTTTGGCATCACCAAGCGGATCAAGAGCCAGCCCATGGCGCGCGCCTTCGAGATGTTTGTCGAGCAGCTGCGCCATGGCGAGGGCATGAATGCCGCCTTTGCCGCAGCCCGCGACTATGATGTCGAACAGGCAGCAGCGGACACCAGCGCTCCGGTCACCGTCATCGCGACCCAATCACCGCTGCTTGAAGCGAGTCAGGCGGGTGCGGCGGCGATACCGGGTGCAAGCCTCGTTGAACGCACTGATGTCAGCCGCGCCGTGCTCGACGAGGCCGCGTCGACTATCGCGCTAGAAATTCTGAAAACATTGGACCATTCCTAAGCCGCCTCTTTCGCTCCGTCACTGCGAGCCGAGCGAAGCAATCCAGCGTGGCTTGGCACAGCGCTAGCGGCACTGGATTGCCGCGTCGCCTAACGGCTCCTCGCAATGACAAAACGGTAGTTGCTAGTCTTCGGATTCGACGATTTCCGGCGCTTCGGCGAAGGGCGTGATGCCGAAATGCGGGTAGATGTCCGACGGAAAATAGACCGTGCCATTGGCGACAACCATGGCGATCGATTTGATTGCGCCGAGATCCTGTGTCGGATCGCCCGGGATCAGGAAGAAGTCCGCATATTTTCCGCCTTCGATCGATCCCAGATCTTCATCCTGGCCGAGATATTCGGCCATGCCGAGGGTGGCGAGCCGCAACACTTCCGGCGCGGTGTAGCCAGCACGTTCGAACAGTTCGAGCTCGCGATGATAGGCGAATGAACCGCCCATATCGGTGCCGGGGACAATCAGGATTCCGCGCTCGCGCATCATCGATACTGTTCGCATGACTTGGTCGAATGCACCACGATACCGCTCATCCGCGCCCTCGGCCGACACGTCCGCCCAGGCCTGTTGCAGACTGCGTTGTCGGCCGATCGGCATATTGTCGAATATATCGACAAAGCTGGGCGATATCTCGCCGTTACGGCCGAGCAACAGGCTTTCATGGATCGCGATGGTTGGATCGATTGCGATGCTATTCTCGGCCATCAGGTTGATCGTATGCTGGACCGGCGCGCTATCGAGGTCCAGCGCGGGCAGGCGGTCAAGTGCGGTCAGCCGCAGCAATGTGCGCGTATCTTCTTCCGGTTCGAGCACCCAGCCCAGCATCACCTGGTTGATATGGGTGAGCTCGTCGAATCCGGCTTCGATCATCGCATTAGCGTTCGAGAAAGCCGGAACATGGCCGGCCACGCGCAATCCGAGGCTATGCGCTTCCTCGACCAAACGCGGCGCCCATGCCGGCGTCATCGAGTTATAGAGCTTTACCTGGTGAAAGCCGCGGGCCGCATACCAGCGGACCTGGTCGAGCGCTTCTGCTTCGGTTTCGACCAATTCGCCGGTCTGCGAGCTGAACTCACTCAGCCCTTCTATAAAGCCGCTGCGGGTGATGCGCGGCCCGGCAATCATGCCATCCTCTATGCGCGCGATGAGCCCGTCGAGAACGTCATTCTCATTGCCCATATCGCGCACGGAAGTGACGCCAGCGGCGATATTGAGCAGCGCGACATTCTGAGAAATATGGCCGTGCATCTCGTACATGCCCGGTACCAGCGTGCCACCAGCGCCATCGATGATGGTTTCGCCTTCGGTTGCAGGAGCGTCATTGGGCTGGATCGAGCTGATCCGCTCATTGTTCCAGACCACGGCATGCGGGCCGCTGCGTGTCATCGTCTCGGGATCAAAGATATGCACGTTGCGTACGCGAACCGGACCATCAAAGTTGCGTGCGGCCTCGGCCTGGATACGGACAAAGCGTTCGGTTGAGAGCTGTTGCGCATATTCGCGCAGGGCCTGATCAGCCGCCTCATAGCCGGCGCGGATCACCGCAAAGCGCGGCGAGGCAAAGGCGAACAGGCGGTTGTCGGCGTCGAGCGTGATATAGACGGGATTGAGATCGAGCCCGGAAAGCTCATAGGTCGTTGCCGATACCGGGCCGTCACTTCCTTCGAAGATTGCATCGCCATGCGCGACTATCCTGGCCGAACCGCCGGGCAGGATCGGCATGCTGTTGTCTTCGTCGGCGAGCAATGCCCGGGCGAGCAATGCCAGACTCCATGGGCTGCCATTCTGGTCGACATAGAAACGCGCGTCGCCAAGCGCGGCCTCGCCAGTGCCGGTCGCATCGCGCCAACTTGCCATGCCGTTTTCGATCCGGAACATCTCATCAATCGGATTGCCAAAGGTTGAAGCACCAGTGATCTGCCAGTTGATCGGATAGCCATTGGCGTCGAGGGTCAGCTCTTCGGCGATAGTCGGACCGCGGCCATTATTCTTGTAATCATAGTCGATGGTCACCTGACTGCCCTCGATATCGACACGCAGATGGCCGACATCATTGCCGCCCGAGAGCGCCCGATATTCACGCATTTCCGCAGCCGCGGGCGATGCAATGACAAGCGAAGCGAGCAGCAGTTTCTTGAGCATGGAGAGGATCCTTGGCGTGAAAGTCTATGGAGAGGGCAGGTGGTGGTGCCAATCCGGATAGCGCTCCGGCCATCACACTGCAAACCAGCGGGCAAACCGCGATTTGGCGGTTGCGCTCGGGCGCGGGTTCGTGTTTTCAGGAGCGCTTGACGAAGAAGGACAGGCGATGAGCGATCTTGCAGACACGACCCCGGTAATCATCGGCGTCGGCCAATATGCCGAACGGCCCGACGATAGCGATTACAAGGCGCTCTCGGCGATGGATCTCGGCGGCGAAGCGCTCGCTGCGGCGATAGCGGATACGGCCGCGACCGGCGATGTCGCTGATGCTATCGATACGATCGCGGCCATCCGTCAGTTTGAGATTTCGGTGCCCAACGCCGTTGCACCGTTCGGCAAGTCCAACAATGTCCCGCGCTCCTACGGCAAGCGGGTTGGCGCTGACCCTGCGCGCGCGATCCTCGAGATTGTCGGCGGACAGGGGCCACAAAAACTGGTTGGCGAGCTGGCGACGGACATTGCCGAGGGGCGATCAAGCGTCGGCGCAATTGTTGGGTCGGAAGCCATTTCGACGGTGCTCGCGCTCAGCAAGAAAGGCGAAAAGCCGGACTGGTCCGAAGAGATTGATGGCGAGCTGGAAGATCGCGGCTTTGGTATGCGCGGCCTGCTCGATTCAACGTTGATCGCCCATGGCCTGGCGACACCGATCTCGCTCTATGCATTGTTCGACAATGCCCGGCGTGCGGAACGCGGTATGAATCTTGCGGACTATCGGCTTGAAATTGGTGAATTATTTGCGCCCTTTAGCGAGGTTGCGGCGAACAATCCCTATGCGGCCGCTCCAGTGGCAAGGACTGCTGAGGAGTTGGCGACCGTTACCGAACGCAATCGCATTGTTGCCGAGCCCTATACGCGGATGACGGTTGCCCGGGACCAGGTGAACCAGGCGGCCGCGATTGTGATCGCTTCGGTTGGCAAAGCGCGCGAGCTGGGAATCCCCGAAGATCGCTGGGTGCATATCCATGCGGTGACCGATGCCAAGGAACTTTCGGTACTCGAACGTCCGGATATGGCGAAGAGCGCTGCCTCAATCGCGTCGGTGGGCGATGCATTGGATATGGCCGGCGTTGATATGGCGGCAATGACCTATCTTGATCTCTACAGCTGTTTTGCGATTGCCGTGACGAACATCAGCGAAGCCTTTGACATCGCGCCTGACGATCCGCGCGGATTGACGCTGACCGGCGGGCTGCCTTTCTTCGGCGGTGCAGGTAATAATTATTCCGGCCATGCGATTGTCGAGGCCATCCAGAAGCTGCGTGATGATGCGACAGGCTATGCGCTGGTTGGCGCCAATGGCGGCTTTATGAGCAAATATTCGACCGGCATCTATTCGCGCCAACCGGCCGATTGGAGCAACGGACGGTTCAAGACGCTGCCGGGCCGGGACGATACGCTTGAGGTCCGTGACAGCCATAGCGGCCCTGCCGTGATCGACAGCTATACGATCGTGCCGGGGCGCAAGGCGACGGTTGCGGCCATTGTGGCCCGCACCGACGATGGCGCGCGGATTGTCGCCAATCCCGCGGAGGACGATAGCGAGACAATGGCGATACTGGAGGCGGGCGAACCCGTTGGGCGGAGCGTATCGGTGCGATCGGACGAGGGACGCAACATCTTCAGCTTTTCCTAGATCGTCATTGCGAGGAGCCGTTAGCCGAGACGGCAATCCAGAAGCGCTGGCGCTGTGCCTAGCCGTCCTGGATTGCGTCGCTGCGCTCGCAATGACGTCCAGCGGACTGAACCGCGCGGCTGATCAATCGAAATGCAGCTCGCGATAGCTGCCGCGAAAATAGAGCAGCGGGTCCTGTTCGGCGTCGTAACGGACACGGATTACGCGGCCGAGCAGGATGATATGATCGCCGCCATCATATTCGGCGAACTTCGCGCATTCGAAATTGGCAAGGGAATCGCCAAGGATCGGCACGCCGGTTGACCAGGATTGCCACTCGGTTTTCTCGAACCGATCTGCACCAGGTGTCGCAAATAGCTGAGCGACATCCTGTTGGCCGATATGCAGTACATTGACGGCAAAGGCCTCGGCGCGCTGGAACCAGGGTAAGGTTTGCGATTGGCGGCTCAGGCAAACGAGCAGTAGTTCGGGATCGAGCGATACGGCGGTAAAGCTATTTGCCGTCAAGCCGACCGGTTGATCGTCGCGGTCCAGTGTCGTCACCACGGTCACCCCGGTGCCAAAGCAACCCAGTGCGTCGCGCAAGGTGCGGCTGTCGGAACCGGTCCTGAAATCATGGGTGTCGTTGGCCATGTCGAGGCCATAGCGGCGCTCTTGCCGCAGGCCAACCGGCATGCGCTCCCCGCATCTGATTTGTGTCCGCCGTTCTTCTTGCTAGGGAAGGCGCACGACCTTTGGGATGGAGCAGTGATTATGGCAGGCAAATGGTTCGATGAGCTTGAAGTGGGGCAGACATTCGATCACCCGATCCGGCGCACCATTACCGAAACGGATAATGTGCTCTTTACGACCATGACTCATAACCCGGCTCAGCTGCATCTCGACGAGGAATACTGCCGGACGGAGACCGAATTCGGCACGCGGATCGTCAACAGTTGTTACACGCTGTCGCTGATGGTCGGGATTTCCGTCGGCGACACGACTTTGGGTACGGCAGTCGCCAACCTCGGCTGGGACGATGTCCGCTTTCCCAAGCCACTGTTTCACGGTGATACGGTGCGCATCGAAACCGAGGTGGTGGATCTGCGGGACAGCAAGTCGCGGCCCGACCAAGGGATCGTGACCTTCGAACATCGGGCGTTTAACCAGCATGGCGATCTCGTCGCGAGCTGCAAGCGATCCGGATTGCAACGCAAGAAACCGGCGGATACGGCCTAGCGGATGGCAATCTCAGCCGCTGCTGCGGAGATGCCGGATCGACAGTATCGACATTATGTCCTTGCTGTTCTCACCATCACCTATTTCTTCAACTTCGCCGACCGGCAGGTGCTATCGGTGCTGCTCGAGGATATCAAACTCGAATTCGCATTGAGCGATACTGAGCTTGGGCTTTTGTCCGGCCTTGCCTTTGCGCTGTTCTATTCGACGCTTGGCATTCCGATTGCGCGATTGGCTGACCGTGCGAACCGGATGAAAATTGTTGCTGCGGCCTGCGCGATCTGGAGCGTCGCGACCGCCGCATGCGGGCTGGCGGGCAATTTCTGGCACCTGTTGGTCGCGCGCATTTTTGTTGGCGTGGGAGAGGCGGGGTGCGCGCCGCCGACCCAGTCCACATTGGCCGACTATTATCACAAGACAGAGCTTAGCCGCGCGCTTGCGATACTGACCGCTGCTGCACCAGCCGGCGCGATTATCGGTGTGCTGATCGGCGGCTATGTCACCCAATATTATGGCTGGCGCTATGCGTTTTTCATTGTCGGCCTGCCGGGCCTGCTGATCGCCGCGCTGGTCTATTTCACGGTGCGGGAGCCGGAACGCGGGCGTCTGTCCGAAACGCCGGTGCGGACGGATCGTCCGCCCTTTCTCGATACGGTGCGGCGGCTCTTCACGGATCGCGTGTTCCTGTTTGTGGCACTCGGCCATGCGCTGGCCGTGATGATGGCCTACATCGCGGCGAACTGGGCCCCGCCGCTCTATCGGCGCGTATTTGAGCTTGGTGCCGCTGAAGTCGGGCTCTACGCAGCACTCGGGATCATTATCGGCGGACTACCGGGAACGATTGCCGGGGGTGTTTTGAGCGACATGCTCGTCAAACGTGATCCGCGCTGGCAGTGCTGGATGCCCGCGATCGGTTTGCTCATCGCCTTTCCGTTGCTCGTGGTAGCGCCGTTCAGTTCAACAGTGATGATAGCGACATTGGTCTTTGCGGCGGGCACTTTTTTTGCCCAGCTCTGCCTTGGTCCGTCGGCGGCCCTGATTCAGCTGCGCACCGATCCGTCTGAGCGCGCGGTAGCCGCATCGCTGTATATCCTGTTCTCTTCGGGTCTTGGCATAGGCGTTGGGCCAGTTGTGGTCGGCTTGCTGAGCGATGGGTTTTCGGCCAGCTATGGCGTCGATGGCCTGCGCTATGCCATGTCGAGCGCGAGCGTGATCGTGATTGCAGCGGCGATCATGTATCTGATCGCCGCACCAGCGCTCAAAGCCAAAAAGGTAGCCGCGCCCAGCTAGGCCAGTGCTTCGCGGAATGCTTCAATCTGCGTGCGCTGTTCATCGGAGACAATCGGCAATAAAGAGGCGGCAACGGCCCGCGCATCGGCGCGGCGACCATTTACAGCGAGCGCCTGTGCCAGATGCCAGCGAATTTGTGCATTCCCGGGGTCAAGCTGTGCCGCGCGTTGCAACAGACTGAGAGCAGCGGCCCGGCTTCCTCCGGTTTCGAGCCGCACCCAGCCGAGCGTGTCGACGATTGATGGATCATCGGGTAAAAGCGCGTGGGCTTGTTCGGCAAAACGCAGAGCCTGTTCAGGCCGTTCCGCGCGGAGACTGGCCATCGCCGCATTGTTGAGGATTGTCGGGTGGTCTTCATAGCCACTGTCCAGCAATCTGGCGTAGTGATTAGCCGCTGCGTCCCAATCATTGTCGACCATTGCTTGCTGGGCGGCCTCGAGCTGTCGCGACACCGCAGCAAGGCTGGGCGCAGAGGCCCGTCGGGCGAGGCGGTCCGCATCGAGGGATCCGATTTGTCGGGCGAGCCGCGCCGCGAGTGCTACGGCCTGGGGCGATGCATTGGCTCTCCCAGCGGCTTCCGAGATTACGGCATAGGCGCGTTGCGGCTCGCCGCTGCCGAGCAGTGCATGGGCAAGCAGGAAGCTTGCTTTCGCATGATACGGATTGAAGCGTCGGAAATCGGTCAGCCAGCGGATACCAAGTTCATTATTGCCGAGTTGAATTTCCATCTCGCCAAGGAGCAACTGTATGGGCGGCGCATTGCGTGTGCGGCGTTCGAGCGCGGGGGCCAATTCCCGTACCCGTTCCAGATCGCCACGATCCATTGCGTTACGGGCGAGGATGAAGATGGCAGCAGGATGGCCGGGTTGCGTGGTCTCGATCTGGGTAATGGAGCGGTTCAGCGCATCCGTGTCACCGCGGTCCGCATAGATCGCTGCAGCGGCAATGTGCAGCTGGAGATGCTCGGGATAGCGTTCGAGTCCAGATTCATAATGGGAAAGTGCGGTATCCAGATCGCCCCGAATGGATGCAATCCGTCCATTGAGGAGATAGGCCTCGACGCCTGGCGCGTCACTTTCAAGCGACCGCATGCCATAGATAACCGCATGGGCGATGTTGCCGGTCGCGAGTCTGTATTGTCCGGCCAGAGCCAGCATGTCGGAATCATCGCCATCACTGGCAAGGCCGGTTTCGATGACCGTCCAGGCCTGATCGGCCTCATCCGATTGGAGCAGCGCCTGGGCGCGAATACGCAAGCTATAGATGTCGCCGGATTGTTCGCCCAGGATGGCTAGCGCCGTTTCGGGATCGCCCTGCAAAACATGCGCATGAGCGAGATAAGCAGCGAGCGTGTGACCGCGCTCGGGAGCCAGGTCTATCGCCCGCTCGATCGCAGTTTCCGCAAGCAAGCCATCACCTTGCGCCAGCGCTGCACGGCCGAGCAGGATACGCACCTCTGGATCATTGGGCGTCGCATCGATGGCATTGGCGAGATGGACGCGGGTGTCGGAATAGTGGCCTTGGGCGAACGCTGCCTCTGCTTGTTCAAGCGGCGGCCCAGTGTCGCCACACCCAGCTAACAAGACGGGAATTGCGGCAAGCGCAATGGGAAGATGACGTGGCACGATGTGCCTCCTGCTTCTTCCCCCCAAGGGAGCGCAGGGCGTGGACTAGCAGCAGAGTGTTAAGGCGATGTTATGCGCTGATACTCTGTTCGCTTCTAGGCCGTCGCCACTTTCTTCTTGCCCCGTCGTCGGCCGATGATGAGGCCCGCAAGACCGATGACCAGCAATGCAAGCGGTGCCGGCTCGGGCACTTCGGTCGACGGCCGCAATACGAGGCGCGCATTGATATCCCAGTGCGGTGTGTAACGGCCGCTCGGGGTCAGAAAGTTAAGCCAGGCCGACAGACCGAACTCACTATTCATATCGTTTGCACCCGGGCCGAACTGCACCACGGTGTAGCCAGCGAATGGATCGTCCTCGTTGATCCGAAATGGCGTGCTGAACCCGTCATAATCAAAGGTACCGCTCGCGCCGGTGAAAAAATCCTGCACAGCGGGGTTATAAGCCCCGCCGCCGTCTTTGTAGGTGGCCGGTGGGTCGAAATCCTCCAGCGAATCGATCAATCCCGAGAATGTGAGTTCAAGCTGGGTAGGCCGACCAAGATTGTTGAGCATGGTCGCCGAAAGTGTGCCGGTTCCCGCATCGGTATCGAGCACGAAGGTCGCACCGGGCTGGAAGGACCATGTCTGGTCTGCAAAGCTGCGGTTGGTCCACAGTCCGTGAGTCCCTTGATTGCTGTGATTGAAGACGTCGTACGTTAGTATCTCGGCATATGCCGTCTGGCTCGTCGCGATCCCCCAAAATGCGATTATTGCTGCCAGTAGGTGCTTTGTCATTGAACAGACTCCCTAATGAGCGAGTCCATTAATAAATTGTAAACGTTAAATTTTTGTTGAGCGATATGGTAAACACGTAATAATTTCGTTTACCATCAACATGTTCCAGATCGGTACGGTAAATCTCCCGGATTCCGTAACGTCAGCTAAGGGGCGTGACAGTGCCTTGGCCGACGTTGATCAACACGCGCACCGAGGCATCGCGCACCTGATAATCGGCGGGGCTCGTATTGCTCGCCGGGATCGTCAGGCTCAGGCCGCGGGTCGGATCATAGGTGGCGTGACTCGCGTCCACATCGATCATCGAAAAACCCCAGTTTACGAAACAATGGCGTCCGATCGGGCCGGCCGATCCATCGCCGTCCGGCATCAACAGGATGACGCCTTCGGGGAAAAAGGCCGGTTCATCGGTATTGATGTGGAGCAGCAAAACGCTGCCCTGATAAAAACTGCGAATGCCTTCGCCATTCTGCCCGACCGACAGGGCAAAGAAGCTGGATGACCAGTGATCATCGCATGGCACGAACCCCCGGGTCTGTGCTTGGGCGGACGTTGCCAGCGTTGTCGTCGCAAGGGCGAGCGCTGCGAGAATGGCCAAACTTGTTTTCTTCATCGTCTAAGTCCTTGGATAGCTGTTCCCGCATATTTAGGCTTCACAAGCGGCTATGCTGTGATCCGGATCATAGGCTAGGATGATCGCGAAATGTTTTTCGCGAGCCATGACAGGAGCAGCCATGCCGATCGACGCCACCCAGCCTTATGATCCTGAGAATATCTTCGCCAAGATCCTGCGCGGGGAAATCCCAAATGAGACGGTCTATGAAGATGATGCCGTTCTCGCCTTCAAAGATATCAATCCCCAGGCTCCAATCCATGTACTTGTCATCCCCAAGGGCGAATATGTGAGCTGGGACGATTTCAGCACCAATGCGTCTGACGCGGAGGTTGGCCACTTCGTACGGACCGTCGGCAAGATCGCCCGCGATCTCGATCTGGTAGAGCCCGGCTATCGACTATTGGCCAATATTGGCGGGAACGGCCATCAGGAAGTTCCCCATCTCCATGTGCACCTGTTTGGCGGCAGACCGCTCGGCCCTATGCTTGCGCGCGGCTAGGCGCTAGGTATCGCGCAACAAAAGAATAGGGGAGAGTATCGATGGCGGGAGCAACGCATCAGACGAGCGAGGGCTGGTCCTCGCGATGGGCCTTTGTCCTGGCAGCGGTTGGCGCTGCCGTTGGTCTGGGTAATGTCTGGCGTTTTCCGACGCTTGCCGGCGAAAATGGCGGTGGGGCGTTCGTGCTCTTCTACATCGGCTGTGTCGTCCTGATCGGGCTTCCACTGGTGCTTTCCGAGATCTTGGTTGGCCGCGCTGGACGCAGCGATGCCATTGGCAGCGTGCGCAATGTTGCGGCGGAATCGGGCCGCAGCGGCGCTTGGGCCACCTTGGGCTGGATCGAAGTGCTCTGTGCCTTCCTGATCCTCAGCTTTTACAGCGTCGTGGCTGGTTGGGTGATCTATTATGCCGGTGTGATGGGCCGGGATTTGCTCAGCGCTATCGGCTCCGGCGCGCCTTTTGCCGGTGCTCTTCAGGGCGAGACAACCGAAACCATTTCCCAGCGAATGGGCGATCTCTTCACCGATATTCCTCTGCTGATTGCCATGCATACGGTATTTATGGGCATCACCTTCGCGGTTGTTGCCCGGGGTGTGCATGACGGGATCGAGAAAGCGGCGACCTATCTGATGCCAGCCTTTTTCGTGCTGCTCATCGGTATCACCATCTATGGTGCGTTTCTTGGCAATTTCAGCGAGGCCGTGGCGTTTCTCTTCACCCCGGATTTCTCCAAGCTGACAGCGCCGGTGATGAACACGGCGCTCGGCCAGGCCCTCTTTTCGATGAGTCTCGGTTCAGCCGCCCTGATGACCTATGGTGCCTATGTCTCCCGGGAGACAAAGCTTGCGCCAACTGCAGGCATGATCGCCTTTGCCGATACTGGCGTCGCAATCATTGCCGGTCTGATGATTTTCCCGATTGTGTTTGCCGTGGGTCTTGATCCTGCCGCAGGGCCAACCCTCGTATTCCAGTCGCTGCCTGTTGCATTCCAGCAGATGCCGGCTGGGTCGATCGTAGGGTTCTTGTTCTTCGTGCTGATCTTCTTTGCTGCGCTCACCAGTTCAATTTCGCTACTGGAAGCACCGACCAGCTGGGGGATCAACGAGCGCGGATGGTCGCGCCCGAAATCAGCCTTCATCTTCAGCTTCTCGGCCTTTGTCGTCGGCATATTCTGTCTGTTGTCGCTCAATGTGTTGAGCGATGTCCGGTTGCTCGGCTTCTGGTCGATTTTCGCGGAGACCAATATCTTCGATACGATCGATGGCTTTACCGGCAAGGTAATGTTGCCCGTGGCCGCGCTGCTGACGTCGATATTTGTCGGCTGGCGCGCAGACCGCAAGCTGGTCGAAAATGAAACCGGCCTGGAAGGCGGCATGTTCGTCGTCTGGCGTTTCCTTGTCGCCTGGCTTGCCCCGATTGGAGTGGCGCTGATCCTGGTCTTCGGCCTCTTCCCGGGCTTGCTGGGAAGCTAGGCCTGCCGATCCTGGCGCGATGTCTGCTTAGCCGAGGCGTGCCTTGATCAAGGCTTTCATGTCATGCTCGGGCCGTGGTCCATAATGCTGGATCACTTCGGCCGCGCACACAGCGCCCATGACGAGGCTATCCTGAATTGACCGACCTTCGGTCTGGCCGACGAGGAAACCGGCGGCAAACTGGTCACCGGCGCCGGTGGCATCGACAATCTGGTCGATCGGCTCGGCGGCGACACTGGTACGTTCGCCATCTTGGACGGCAATTGCGCCCTTCTCGCTGCGTGTAACAACAAGCAGCGGCGTCTTGGCAGCAGTTGCGGCGACCGCGGCGTCGAAATCGTCCGTCTCGTGAAGTGATTTGATCTCGTCTTCATTGGCGAACAGGATATCGATCCGTCCCTCTTCAATCAGACGCAGGAAATCGCCGCGATGGCGATCAACGCAAAAGCCGTCTGACAGGGTGAAGGCAACGCGGCGGCCGGCATTATGGGCAATATCAATTGCCTTCTCCATCGCGACACGCGGATCTTCCGGATCCCAGAGATAGCCTTCCAGATAGAGGATCGCAGCGCTTTCGATCAGATCGCTGTCGAGGTCTGAAACGTGCAGATGTTGTGCGGCGCCGAGAAATGTATTCATCGTCCGCTCGCCATCCGGCGTCACCAGGATGAGGCAGCGCGCCGTAGCCGGATCGCCATCACGCATCGGCGTATCGAATTTTACGCCCAGCGCTGTGATGTCGTGCTTGAATACCTTGCCCAGCTCATCATCGGCCACCTGGCCGATAAAGCCGGTCGAGCCGCCCAGCGCACCGATACCAGCCACGGTATTGGCAGCCGATCCACCGCTCGCTTCAACGCCCGGACCCATCTTGGCGTAGAGCGCTTCGGCGTCTTCGGTCGTGAAGAGCAGCTGCATCGCGCCTTTTTCCAAGCCTTCCGACGCAATGAAATTTTCGTCGGCCTGGGCGATGACATCGACAATCGCATTGCCGATGGCAATGATATCGAGAGTGGGTTCGGACATGGATGAGCTCCGGGGTATTGGAGGGTAAGAAAGTTGCGCAGGCCCTAGCCGTGCGCCGCCCATGGCGCAACCGGATCATTGACGCCGTGGCGGTGTCGACGCATCACACTGTTCATGTTCCGCGCACTTTTCCTCTCGCTTGGCCAGCTGGGTGATCCGGCATTTCTCAAGGTACTCGCCAAATCGCTGGCGCTGACGATCCTGCTGTTCGTGATTGCAGGCTTTGGCGTCTATTGGCTGCTGATCTGGCTGTTCGACTGGTTTGGTTGGGGCGAGAGTGGCGGCCTGGCCGCTGCAGCGAGCGCCGCGATCATTGCCGCGCTCAGCTTTTGGCTGATGTTCCGCGCGGTCGCGATGGGTGTGATCAGCATCTTCACCGACGAGATTGTCGACGCGGTAGAACGCAAACATTATCCGAAAAAGGCCGAGGTCGCGCAGCCAGCTGGCTATACAGATCAGATTCGTGTCGGACTGGCATCGGCCGGTAGGGCGATCGGCTGGAACCTCCTAGCCGTGCCTCTTTATCTGGTCCTGCTCGTCACCGGGGTCGGCACGATCCTCTTGTTTATTGCCATCAATACGATCCTCCTCGCGCGCGATCTCGGCGAGCTGATTGCCATTCGCCATGTCCCCAAGGAGCAATGGGGCGACTGGCGGAGGGAGACGCGCGGCAAACGGATGCAAATCGGGCTTGTCGCGGCGGGGCTTTTCGTGATTCCTGTCGTTAATCTGCTCGCGCCGATCCTCAGCGCAGCCATGGCAGCGCATATGCTGCACGGCGGAATGCAGACGGGGGGTGAAAAAGCCGATGCGTAAACTCGTTGCGATATCAGGAGCTCTGGCAGTCGCTGGCTGCGCGGGAACCATTCCCGAGCCGGTTGCAGTGCCGAGCCAGCCGATGACAAACACGGTGGGGCTCGAACGCGTGCTCGGCCGCAATGCGTCTCAGCTCACTCGAATGTTTGGCGATGCTGTGCAGGATTTCCGAGAAAATGGCTCGCGCAAATTGCAATTCAGCGGCGAGGCCTGTGTCCTCGATACCTATCTCTACCCAGAGAGCAGCGGCCGCGAGCCGGTGGTCACCTATGTCGACGCGCGCAACGGCGCTGGCGAGAATGTGGACAGGGCGGCCTGTGTCGAGGCGCTGGCGCGGCGCTAAGCAAGCCGCTCTATCGCCCATTCCGCTGCGTCGCGGACAGTTTCATCGGGATCGTCGAGCAACGCCTTAACCGGCTCAACCAGCGCGCTATCGCCGCTATTCCCCGCCGCAATCAGGCAGTTGCGCGTCATTCGGTTACGCCCGATTCGCTTGATCGGTGATCCGGCAAAGATTGTACGGAACTCGGCGTCATCAAGCGCGAGAAGATCGGCGAGCTTGGGTGCGGCGAGTTCGGCTCGCGCGCTAAATAGCCGGTTGGCGCGGGCTTGCTCTGCAAACTTGTTCCAGGGGCACACGGCGAGGCAATCGTCGCAGCCATAGATACGATTGCCCATCGCCTCGCGAAACTCTTCGGGGATGGGGCCTTTATGTTCGATGGTGAGGTAGGAAATGCAGCGCCGCGCATCGAGGCGATAGGGTGCGGGAAAGGCATCGGTCGGGCAGGCGGTCTGGCAGCGTGTGCAGGAACCGCAATGATCTTCGCCCGGCGGATCGGCTTCCAGATCAAGCGTCGTGTAGATCGCACCGAGGAAGAGCCAGTTGCCCTGTTCGCGATTGAGCAGGTTAGTATGCTTGCCCTGCCAACCAATCCCGGCGGCAGCGGACAGCGGCTTTTCCATCACCGGCGCGGTATCGACGAACACTTTGACATCGGCCTTGGCATCGTCGCGCTCGGCTTCCGCGACCAGCCATCTGGCAAGACGCTTGAGCGCCTTTTTGACGACATCATGATAATCCTTGCCCTGCGCATAGACGGATATGCGGCCGATATCCGTTTCGCTTTCAAGCCGCAGCGGATCTTCTTTGGGCGCATAGCTCATGCCGAGCATGATGAGAGACCGCACTTCGGGCCATAGCGCTTTGGGCCGTTCGCGGTGATGCGCGCGGCTCATCATCCATTCCATCTCCCCATGCGCGCCCGAAGCCAGCCAATCGCGCAATCGCTCGGCGGTTTCCGGCGCCGCGTCGGCGGGCGCAATGCCGCAGGCGGCAAAGCCTTCGGCCCGGGCCTGTGCCTTGAGGCGGGCGGTGAGACTGGTCACGGTCATCGCTTCCCTTCTACCGTCATGCCGCCCAAATGCGATCCCCAGACTAATGAGAGCGCGGCAGATCAGGCTTGCGCAAGCCAATTGAGGCTATTCTCTTAACCATCAGGGCGCTAAGGCCCGGGTCATGGCTACAGAACTTGCCCTTACTGCCACCGCGCTCGTCAAGGATTTCGGATCGAAACGCGCGGTCGATGGCGTGGACATTCAAGTGCCAAAAGGCAGCATCTACGGCATTCTTGGGCCAAATGGCGCAGGCAAGACGACCACATTGCGGATGCTGCTCGGGATTATCGATCCCGATAGCGGGTCGCGCGAACTATTGGGCACCCGGCATCCGCGCAGCGCGAGCCATCGGATCGGCTATCTTCCCGAAGAGCGCGGCCTCTATCCCAGCATGAAGGCCCGCGAAGCCATTGCGTTCATGGGCGCGCTGCGTGGGCTCCCATGGGCCGAAGGCCGCGCGCGGGCAGCTGTCTTGCTGAAGGAAGCGGGCCTCGGCCATGCCACCAATGACAAGATCAAAAAGCTCTCCAAGGGCATGGCGCAGTTCGTCCAGCTCTTGGGGTCGATTGTTCACAAGCCTGAATTGATCGTCCTCGACGAACCCTTTTCGGGATTGGACCCGGTTAATCAGGAGCGGCTCGAAGCATTGATCCTGGCCGAGCGGGATCGCGGCGCAACGATCCTCTTTTCGACCCATATCATGGGCCATGCGGAACGGCTCTGCGATCGTCTGGCGATCATTGCAGGCGGTCGCTTGCGCTATGAAGGCAGCGTTGCCGAAGCGCGCGCGACCATGCCGATCCAGGCGCATTATACGCCGCGCGACAAGGATGCCTCGCTGGGCGATCTACTCCCGCCCGAAGCCGTGCGGGATAATGGCGGCTATGTGTTCGACGTACCCGATAGCGGTATGGAGGCGTTGCTCGCGCGGTTGCTTGAAAGCGGATACGGGATCGCCGGCCTCTCGCTCGAACGGCCAAGCCTGCATGACGTGTTCGTGAAACTCGTCGGCGAGAAAACGGTCGAGCAGATGGAAGCCGAAGCCGAAGCGGAGGCCGCCCTATGATGACGCATTTCCGCCAGGCTGCTGTTATTGCACGGCGCGATTTCATCGCGACTGTCGCGACACCGGCATTTTTGATGTTCCTGCTGGCCCCTCTCTTCATGCTGGTCTTCGCCGTTGTCGGTGGCACCGGCGCGCGGATGATCGCGGATAGCGGTGAGGATGCCCAGCGCCTCGTCGTCATTGCCGACGCGGAATATAGCACGCGGCTTGAACATGCCGATATACGGTTGCGAACGGCCTTTCCGGGGCCTGTGGCACCGCCTGCGCTGGTGATGCGTGATCCCGGAGAAGGTGCGCTCGAAGACCAGGCCCGCGCGCTGTTCGCTGAAAGCGATATTGATGTATCTGCGGTCCTGTTCGGGATTCCCGACAACCCTCACATTCTCACCGGGCCCGGGAGCGAGCGCGGCGCCAACTATCTGGCCGTATTGGCTGACACTGCAATGCGCGACGCCCGTGGCGGGCTATCTCCCGGCGAACTTGTCGTGGAGGTCGAACGCGAATCCTTTGTCCGCACCAGCGCGACGATCGGTGGACAGCAATCGCTTGGCCTGTCTGCGCTCTTCCTGCTGTTCTTGCTAACGCTCTTATTGGCCGGCCAGACGGTGAGCGTCTTGGCGGAGGAAAAGGGGAATAAGGTAATCGAGATACTCGCCGCTGCCGTACCGCTTGAAGCGGTGTTCCTCGGAAAATTGGTCGGACTGTTCGGCGTGGCACTCTTGTTCATTGCCTTTTGGGGGGGGCTTGCGCTGCTGGCCATTGCCAGCCTGCCCGATACCGATGCCGCGCTTGCCCTGCTCGATCCGGCGATCGGGTTTGTTCCCTTCATCGCGCTCGGCGTGATTTATTTCGCGATGGGTTATCTGCTGCTCGGCGCTGTCTTCCTTGCCGTCGGCGGGCAAGCCAATTCGATGCGCGAGATTCAGATGCTGTCGCTCCCGATCACTTTTTTCCAGATGGCGATGTTCGGACTGGCATCCGCAGCTGCGGCCAATCCCGGCAGCCAGCTGGCATTGATCGCCGAATTATTTCCGTTCAGCTCACCTTTTGCGATGGTTGCCAAGGGCGCATCCGACCCGGCTGTCTGGCCGCATTTCGCGGCGATTGCCTGGCAGCTACTCTGGGTGACGATCACTATTGCGATTGGCGCCCGCTGGTTCCGCAAGGGCGTGCTCAAATCCGGGCCATCCTTTTTCCGGCGGCTCGGGCAAAAGTTGCGCGGTAAAACGGCTTAGCCTGTCATAGCGTCAGTCAATCGCTGGACCGCGCCAATTGCTTAACGCGTGCTATTGACATCCGTGTCAATTGTGCCAGTCTCAATTTGCTACTTATCGTGCGCGACGTATAACAGGCACGAAACAGTTATTGGGCCGCATCCGCCGCACCCCTCTGCGCAGACCCGGCCCGTCAAGGAGAGTGATATGGCAAGCCAGCCCGACGAACGTGAAATGACGGCCGAAGAGAAATATCGTGCAGAATTTGCGCGTGAATGGCGCGATGGGATTGATCGCTCGTCGCTCGAAAAGCCGCTGGCAACTGCCGATACGCCGCTCGGTGAAATCGATGTCAGCCGTCCTGAGCTCTATGCACTTGATCGCTGGGAACCGGTTTTCGAAAAGCTGCGCAAGGAAGATCCGATCCATTGGTGCGAAGATAGCGTCTTTGGCGGCTTCTGGTCACTGACCACCTACAAGCCGATCGTCCATGTCGAAGCGCTTCCGGAAGTATTCAGTTCGGATTGGCGCAATGGCGGCTTCACGATCCTCGATTCGACGGATGACGAAGAAATTGCCCTGCCGATGTTTATCGGCATGGACCGTCCCGAACATACTGCGCAGCGTCGCACCGTCTCACCGGCCTTTACGCCGAGCGAGATCACCCGGCTCGAAGTAGATGTGCGCCAGCGGACGGAAGAGCTGCTCGATTCCCTGCCACGCGGTGAAGAATTTGACTGGGTCGACAAGGTTTCGATCGAGCTGACGACCGGCATGCTCGCAATCCTGTTCGGCTTCCCCTGGGAAGATCGCCGCAAGCTGACCGAATGGTCTGACTGGATGGGCGATGTGGTCGCCGCGATGGATCCTGAACTGGGCCCGATCCGGATGCAGAAGATGTGGGAAGCGGCAGCCTATTTCCAGGAGCTGTGGAAACAGCGCAAGGCAAGCGAGCCGGCCCCTGATCTGCTTTCGATGATGGCGCATTCCGATGCGCTGGGCGACATGAGCGATCGCAACTTCCTCGGCAACATCACGCTACTGATTGTCGGCGGCAACGATACAACCCGCAATACGATGTCAGCCTATGCCTATGCACTGAACCAGTTCCCGGACGAAGCGCGCAAGCTGGAAGAAAATCCCGAGCTCGCCGCTAGTGCTGGCCAGGAGCTGATCCGCTGGCAGACTCCGCTTGCCCATATGCGGCGCACGGCGATGGAAGATACCGAACTATTCGGCAAGCAGATCAAGAAGGGCGACAAGCTCGTCATGTGGTATCTGTCGGCCAATCGTGATGAAGAAGTCTTCGAAGACGCCAATGAGATCCGGTTCGATCGCGAAAATGCGCGTCGCCAACTCGCCTTTGGCTATGGCATTCATCGCTGCGTCGGTGCCCGGCTTGCCGAGCTGCAGATCCGCGTGCTGATCGAAGAGATGGCGAAGCGGCGGTTGCGGCCTGAGATCACTGGCGAGATTGAGCGCGTGAATTCGAACTTCGTCCATGGTTTCAAGACGATGCCGGTAACGCTGTCCGAATATTAAAGGACATGCATCCCGCACCGATGTTTGACTCCTGAGGCCTGACAGCGGACACTCCGCGGGGGGAGAGGGAGAGAGCAATGGCGACGGCAGCAAAGCCGGATAGCGAGACAGTCGAAACAGTCGTCGTTGACGCATCGCATCCGTGGGATGTGAGCGGCCCGGAAATCTATGCCGAGGATCGCTGGCAGCCGGTCTTTGCAGAAATGCGCGAAAAGGCGCCCATCAACAAAGTCACCGGCTCTGCCTTTGGCGACTATTGGAATATCGCCAGCCACAAACCAATCCAGCATGTCGAAGCGCTGCCGGACATCTATTCCTCGGATTCCAAATATGGCGGGATCACCCTCTACGGAAATTCCGATACGTTGCCGGAGAATCTGCAGCGCGAAACACCGAGCTTCATCGCCATGGACCGGCCCGAACATACGGCGCAGCGCCGGACGGTAGCGCCTGCCTTTACGCCGACCGAGATGGAACGGCTATCGACCGAGATCCGCCAACGCACCGGACAACTGCTCGATGGACTACCGCGCGGCACAGCTTTTGACTGGGTCGATACCGTCTCGATCGAATTGACCACCGGCATGCTCGCCATCCTGTTCGACTTTCCCTGGAAGGACCGACGCAAGCTCACCGAATGGTCCGACTGGATCAGCGATATCGACTATCTCGACAATGTCGATCGCGCCTATGAGCGCCGCGAGCATCTGCGCGCTATGGCCAGCTATTTCTCCGATCTCTGGGATCAGCGGCTCGGCCAGGACGAGGCACCTGATCTTCTCTCGCGCATGATCCATAGCGAGGCGATGGCCGAGATGGATCGCTACACCTTTATCGGCAATCTCACCCTGTTGATTGTTGGCGGCAACGATACGACGCGCAATTCCATGTCCGGCTATGTCTATGGTCTTGACCAGTATCCGGACGAGCGGCAGCGGCTGGAACAGAATCCCGATTTCATTCCCAGCGCCGTGCAGGAAATCATTCGCTGGCAGACTCCGCTTGCGCATATGCGCCGAACCGCAACCGAAGATCATGAGCTGTTCGGCCATACGATCGAAAAGGGCGATGCAGTCGTGCTTTGGTATTTGTCGGCCAATCGCGACGAGACGGTATTCGAGCGGCCCGACGATATCATTGTCGACCGCGACAACGGCCGACGCCATCTGGCGTTCGGCTATGGCATTCACCGCTGCGTGGGAGCACGGCTCGCGGAGCTGCAGCTCAAGATATTGTTCGAAGAGATGGCTGCCCGCCGATTGCGCGCCAATGTGGTGAGCGAACCCGATCGGGTCACGTCCTGCTTCGTGCATGGCTACCGGTCGATGCAGGTGGAGCTGAGCGAATATTAGAGACAAGGACAGCGGACATAACCGCTGCATAGGGAGAGTAGAGAGATGGCGAGCGCAGCGATTGATGAGAATGAAGCACAGGAAACTGTCACGGTGGAGGCACCGCATCCCTGGGATGTGAGCGTGCCCGATATCTATGTCGAGGATCGCTGGCAGCCCATCTTCAAGGAAATGCGCGAGACCGCACCGATCAACAAGGTCACGGGATCGGCCTTTGGCGACTATTGGAATATCGCCACCCACAAGCCGATCCAGCATGTCGAGGCACTGCCGGAAATCTATTCCTCGGATGTCAAAAATGGCGGCATCACGGTGGTCGACGAAGAGGCGTTGGGGATTGCGGAGGATGAGAATTTCACGCTGCCCATGTTCATCGCCATGGATCGCCCGAAACATACCGAGCAACGGCGTACCGTCGCGCCCGCCTTCACGCCGACGGAGATGCAGCGGATGGAAGCCGATATCCGTCGCCGCACCGTCGAGACGCTCGACGCGTTGCCGCGCGGCGAAGCATTTGACTGGGTTGATAGGGTGGCGATTGAACTGACCACCCAGATGCTGGCCATCCTGTTCGACTTCCCCTGGGAAGATCGCCGCAAGCTGACCTTCTGGTCCGACTGGGCCGGTGATGTCGAGAAGAGCCTGACCCCGGAAAGCCGTGAACAGCGGATGATGCATCTCCAGGAAATGGCAGTCTATTTCAAGGAGCTATGGACTGATCGGTTGAACAAGCCCGAGGCGCCGGACCTGCTGTCGCGCATGATCCATTCCGATGCGATGCGCGAGATGGATGAGCTCGAATTCATGGGCAATCTGGTGCTGCTGATTGTCGGCGGCAACGATACGACGCGCAACACCATGTCGGGCTATGCCTATGGACTGGCTCAGTTCCCGGACGAGCGCAAACGGCTTGAGGACAATCCCGATTTCATCCCGACAGCAGTGCAGGAAATCATCCGCTGGCAGACCCCGCTCGCCCATATGCGGCGCACAGCGACCGAAGATCATGATCTGTTCGGCCATAATATCGCTGCCGGCGACAAGGTGCTGCTCTGGTATCTTTCCGCCAATCGCGACGAGACGGTATTCGAACGGCCCGACGATATCATCGTCGATCGCGAAAATGCACGGCGACAGCTCGCCTTTGGTTATGGCATTCATCGCTGCGTTGGCGCGCGGCTTGCCGAGCTCCAGGTCCGTATCCTGCTTGAGGAAATGGCGAAGCGGCGGCTGCGGGTAAATCTTCTGGCCGAGCCCGAGCGGGTCTCAGCCTGTTTCGTCCATGGCTATCGGACGATGCAAACTGAATTGAGCGAATATTAGTATAGCGAGCAACAGATTAGGGCGGTGAGGCCGCCCACAAGGAGGAACAGGAAATGGCCACAGCGGCAAAACCCGAAGCACCGGTTGAAACCGTCGTCACCGATGTCAGCGAAAACGCGCACCCCTGGGATGTGAGCGTTGCGGCCATTTATGTCGAAGATCGTTGGCAGCCGATTTTCAAGGAGATGCGCGAGAAAGCGCCGATCAACAAGGTCGTCGGTTCCGCCTATGGCGATTATTGGAACGTCACCACCTATAAGGAAATCCAGCATATCGAAGCGCTGCCGGATCTCTATTCCTCCGCCAAGGGGATCACGATCGTCACCGATCCCGAAGAACTGCCCGAGGATCTCAATATCCAACTACCGATGTTCATCGCAATGGATCGGCCTGAGCATACCGAACAACGCCGCGTCATCGCACCGGCTTTTACGCCGAGCGAAATGGAACGGATGACCGAGGAAGTGCGGCAACGCACTGCTGAGCTGCTTGATACATTGCCCGTCGGTGAGCGCTTTGACTGGGTCGATACCGTATCGATCGAATTGACCACGCAGATGCTGGCGATCCTGTTCGACTTCCCTTGGGAAGATCGTCGCAAGCTGACTGAATGGTCGGACTGGATGGGTGATATCGAAAACAGCCTGACCGAGGAAAGCCGGCGCGAACAGCTTGAGCATATCTTCGAAGCCGGCGCTTATTTCCAAAGACTCTGGGACGAGCGGCTCGAAAAGGGTGAAGCTCCTGATCTGATCTCGCGCATGATCAATAGCGATATGCGCAATATGGATCAGTTCACCTATATGGGGAATTTGATGCTGCTGATCGTTGGCGGCAATGATACGACGCGCAACTCCATGTCGGCCTATGCCTATGGCATGGAGCAGTTTCCTGAGGAGCGCGAAAAGCTCGAGCAGAATCCGGAGCTGATCCCGGCTGCCGTGCAGGAAATTGTCCGCTGGCAGACACCGCTCGCCCATATGCGGCGCACCGCGACTGAAGATCATGAGATGTTTGGTCACAAGGTGAAGGAAGGGGATGCAATCATCCTCTGGTATCTTTCGGGCAATCGCGACGAAAATTTCTTCGATCGCCCGAATGATATCTGGCTCGAACGGCCCAAGCCCGGGCGCCATCTTTCATTTGGCTATGGCATTCACCGCTGCGTTGGCGCGCGGCTTGCAGAGTTGCAGCTGCGCCTGTTGCTCGAAGAGATGGCCAAGCGCCGCTTGCGGGTGAATGTGATTGGCGAGCCCAAGCGCGTGCCGGCCTGTTTCGTCCATGGCTATACGAAGATGGAAGTTGAGCTCAGCACCTATTGAGCTCGCGACCGGCGAGGAGGCGGAGTTCGTCCCTGCGATGAGGCAGATCTCGCATGAAACGCGCAATCCGGATAATCGGTATTGGGGCGGCCCTGCTGGCCGCGCTGCTCGAGGATGCGGGCCATGCGCTGCTCCCCGAACAACCCGACGCCATCGCCGAAGCGGTACTCGGTTTTCTAGATTCTATCGAATGACGCGATAGACTTCGGTTTCGCCAATGCCCTTGAGGGTCATCATTTCCGGCGGCCCATAATCGACCTCATGCACCGTCTGGTGATAGGTCGCGGCCGATACGGCGATGCCATTGTGATCAGCTGTCCCCTCGATCCGGCTGGCAATGTTCATCGTGTCGCCCCAATAATCATAGGCGAGCCGGTTGCTGCCCACGACGCCACCGACCACCGGGCCAGTATGGATGCCGACGCGTAATTTGACGTCTGCACCTTCGGCCTCGGTAATCTCCTCGAGCCGCTCGATCAGCGCGTGACCGAAGGCGATCGCCGCGAGCGCATCGCCCGCCTCAGACGATGTGCCGCCGGATACCGCAAGATAGGCATCGCCGATCGTCTTCACTTTTTCGATACCGTGCGCATCTGCACATTCGTCGGCGATCAAGAAGAAGCGATTGAGTTGCTTCACCAATTCGCTGGCGGGCATGGTTTTCGCCAGCGTTGAAAAACCGACCACATCGACAAAGATCACCGACACATTGTTGAAAGAATCGGCGACCGTCTCGCCGCTCTTGATCCGCGCAGCGACATGTTCGGGCAGGACGTTATAGAGCAGCTCCTCTGACCGCTGCTTCTCCGCATCGAGCTCGCGATTGGCGGTAAAGGTTTTCCGGGCGCGGCGATCAATGTCCCAGTTCACATATGTCGCGAAGACAAAGAAGGTCGAAAAATTGGTGAAGGTGTAGACTTTGGAGATCAGCGATCGATCGGCCTGCAAAAGGAACAGCACATAGAGGATCAGCAATCCTGCCGCCCAAAACAGGAAGAGCCGCGTATTCGCGACAAAGCCGATGCTCGCAAACACCACCAATATGCCCATATTCACGATCGCCATGCCAAAGCGGGAAATGCCGGTGATCGCTGCCTGGGCCGCGAGCGCCTCGATCAGCATGATCATCGCGACGGTCAGTCCGACGAACAGGACAAGGTCGATCCAGGGTTTTTCGATATAGAAACGCGTTCGCGTCAGCAGGAGGAAGCTCGCGAGGATCGCCATGAACAGTGCAGCCGCGATGTTGTACGCGACTACGCCTTCGCTCGGAAAATAGAGCGGATTGAGGGTCAGATAGGATATAAAAGTCGCAATGCCGATCAACAGCAGCGCCCGGCTCGCCGGGATGCGCGCAGTGCGCTCGCTCTCGACATAGTGCCGTTCGATTCTGCTATCCGCAAAATTGTTGAACAATGCCATCGGTGCCCCTCCCGAACATGGACGGGAGAGATATGCCATCAAATGCGGACTGGCGCCACGATGGCGAACTTCAGCCTTGGTAGAGTGCCTGTGCGGCGGTGGTGAGCGCGGTCATCGCATTGCGCCAAGGGCCCGGGCCATAGCTGATCCGGGCGACACCGAGTTCGGCCAATCGGTCACCTTCAGGCATCGCATCGAACATCATCACATTAACTGGCAAGGGACTTGCTTCGCACAATGCGGCGATCTGTGTTTCGTCGGTGAGGCCAGGAGCGAAAAAGCCGCTGGCACCGGCATCTGCATAGGCTTTGGCGCGGGTCACAGCTTCATCGAAGCGCGCCTCTTCCTCTACCGTCGATACGCCTGCCGTTAGCCACATATCGGTGCGCGCGTTGATGAAGAAGTCGACTCCGGCTTTTTCTGCGGCATCCCGAATGGCCATGATCCGCGCAACCTGCAGATCGAGCGGATGCAGCCCTTTGCCACCGATCACCTGGTCTTCGAAGTTGATGCCGATCGCGCCGGTCTCGATCATCGCCTGGGCATGGACACCGACCAAAACGGGCTCGGCCGAATAGGCGCCCTCAAAATCCACTGTCAGCGGCAGGTCGATCGCTTCGACAATCCGTTCGGCATTGGTCAGTGCCTGTTGCAGGGGCAGGGACTCTGCGTCCGTATAGCCGCGGGCACCAGCCACCGACGCGCTGCCCGTTGCCAACGCTTTGGCTCCTGCCTCGGCCACAGCCCGGGCGCTACCGGCATCCCAGATGTTGAACAATACCAGCGGGTCTCCGGCAACATGCAGGGCATGAAAGGCGCGGGCCCGGTCTTGCTGGTCGGTCATATAAATGTCTCCCCGCCGCGCCTTTTAGCGGATCGAATGGCAAGCGTCCCCCCGAAAGTTGCGGTGAAGAGACAGGGCGATTGCACAATGCGGCTTAGCTCGTTCCGGTCAGCTCGGTGATCAGCATGTCGATCATTTGTGATCCCGTATCGGCGGTGAGCGCAATACGGTCGAAATTAACCGGCAGCGCGATGCTGCCATGCAGGCCAGCCCAGATCAGCTGGGCCATCTGCTCAACCGAACCGGACTGGATGCGCCCGCTATTCTGGCCGTCCAGAAGCGCTTGCTTGATCAGCGCGACAAAGACGACACTGTCCATCTCAGCTGGGTCAGGGGTCGGCAGCTGGCTCGGCCGTACAAACATGAAGGCGTTGCGATAGAGTTCGGGATTGTCCGTCGCCACAGCGAGATAGGCAGCCATCAGCGCACGCAGCCGCTCTACCGGATCACCATGGGCCTCCGCGATGCTTTGCAGCTCTGCGTTGATATGATCGAGCGGTTCGAGCCAGAGCGACTGCATCAGCGTCTGCAGGTCACCGAAATAGGCGTAGATTGTGCCGACCGACACGCCTGCCGATACGGCAATTGCGCGTGCCGAAATGCCGGATATCCCCTTGTCGCGATAGATCGCCTTGGCGGCGCTGCGGATCTTCTGGCGAACTTCTTCGCGTTGGCTCTCGGTTGCAGGACGGCGGGGCATCGATATTTCCTACGCGGCGAGGTTGCGTTTGGTAAGGCCCATCCGTCCCTGAAGCACATTGAGCGGTGTATCGATCTCATCTTCCCATTTGACGAAATTGATATTCTTCGCCGCCCGGCCAAAGGCCCAGCCGTCGACAAAGGCATCCATTGCTTCGGGAATAAAGTCTGGCCGCAAGAACGCCATATGCGCGGTGGTCACGGCAACTCGGAAGGCGTGATAGGGGAAGCGCAGCTGCGCGAGATAAAAGGCAGCCAGTGCCAGTTCGCCATAGATGGTGGCCTCATAACCGGTCAGTACATGCTGGAAATCATGGATCTGGAATCCGCGAACCATCATATAGCTGAGCGCATCGGGCAGCCGCTCCAGCTTGCCGGAGGCATGCAGCTCTTCATTGAACTGGCGATAGTTGCGCGCCAGATTTTTCTCGAGATTATTGTCGACGATGAATGCGCGATAGGCATGGCCGAGCGTACCTGTCGCACATTCGGCGAGCCTATCCAGCGACAATGGCTCAGCAATGAAGCGCTCTTCGAGGAAGTCCTTCGATTCGGGGATCTTGTGCAGCTCGTCCAGATAGGCCTGGACTGCGCCTTCTGGCGCTTCTTCCCACCAGTCGTGAAACAGGAAATACACGCCATATTCCAACGGCGTATCAACGGACTGGAGGAATTTTTCGGCGAAAGCGCGATCAACGGTCGGGGCAGTCATAACGGGTCTCCAGATGCATGCGTTGATTATCGCTTAGCACGGATCACCCAAATAATGAACACGTTCATTTAATTATTTGGAGTGCCACTCCTAGTGCACAAAACGCGCCACGACATCGCGATAGCTGCGGCTCACCTTCACCTGGGCACCCGATTCCAGCACGAGGAAACATTCGCCATTGGTGTGCGGTTTCACCTGGCGCACTTGGTCCAGGTTAACGATCGTGGAACGGTGGACACGCTGGAAAGTGCGTGGGTCGAGGCGCTTTTCCAGATCCTTCATCGTCTCACGCAGGATCAGCGTATTGTCGCCGGTATAGATGCACATATAATCGCCGGCGGCATCGATTCGTTCGATGCTCTCGACATCGACGCGGAAGATTTGCCCGCGATCCTTGACGTTGATCAGCTTCTCATAGCGGCTCGCGGCGGGCGCTTCGCCTTCGGCGGCAAGATCTTCAGCGGCATCAGGTGCCACTTCCGACAGTACTTCCTTGAGCCGCGTAATTTCTTCGCTGTTGTTCTTCTCGGCCAGCCGTTCGCGAACCCTGGCCAGCGTGTCGGCAAGCCGATCATCTTCCACCGGCTTCATCAGATAGTCGACGGCCTGGGCTTCGAACGCACGGATTGCATGATCGGAATAGGCAGTAACGAAGACGAATAGCGGTGGCTCGATATCCATCAGGCCCTGGACGACCGAAAATCCGTCAAAGCCCGGCATCTGGATGTCGAGGAACACAAGATCCGGTTTGTGCGTCTTGACCGAGCGGATCGCTTCGCGGCCATTGGTGCAGGTATCGACGATTTCGATATCGTCATGCGGCTCTAGACGCAGCTGCAGGCCCTGGATGGCGAGCGGTTCGTCGTCGACGATAATAGCGCGGATGGTCATGCGGCTTCCTTTGCCTCTTCGAACTGGAGCGGGATATCGATTTCAACGCAGAAACCGCCCTCATCGTTCGCTTTGATTTCAAATCTTTGTTCTTCACCAAAAGCCTGGACCAGACGGTCCCGGATATTGGCCAGCCCCACACCCGTTGAAGAGTGGCGTGTCACGGCCCCCTCTTGCAAGCCCGGTCCGGTGTCGGACACGGTGATCTGCACGCGATTTCCGACCTGTTGCGCTGAAATCTTGATTTCGGCGCCCTCTTCCTGCGGCGTCACGGCATATTTGATCGCATTCTCGACCAGCGGCTGAAGCAGCAATGACGGCAGCCTTGCCCGGGTCACACGCGGATCGATATCGAAACTGGGCCGTAACCGATCTTCGAACCGCATTCTCTCTATTTCGAGATAGAGCTTCAAAGTTTCAACCTCCTGCGCCAGCGGGACGCGCGCGGTTGGCTCATTCGCCAAGGTATAGCGGAGGAAGGAGGAGAGGCGCGACAGCATCGCATTGGCACGCTCGGTTTGCTTCAGCAGCACCAGGGTCGATATGGAATTCAAGGTGTTGAACAGGAAATGCGGATTAAGCTGATAGCGCAGCATCGCCAGATGGGCGTTGGAGCTTTGGGTTTCGAGCCGCAGCAGCTGATCATTCTGTTCTTCGATCAAGATGTAGAAATTAATCCCGTAATAGAGCCCCGCCCAGGCCACCAGCAGCGTGAAATCAAGCAGGATGGCGCCGAAAAACTGCAATCCTGACGGCATTTCACCGCCGCGATAGAAAGCCGTGAAGGCCCAAACCTCGATAAAAGAGAATATCGCCGAGGCAATCAGCACCACGGTCACCGAACCGCCCCAGGTCACCCGCGGCGTGCGATCGATAAGCTGGCGGAAGATCACCGCCATGATCAACGTGAGGCAATAGCCGGTCGCCGTCGCAATCGCTGTCGGCAAAATAAAGAGCGGGCCCATATTGTTGGCGATCCCACCCAGCGAGCGCAGGATAAAATAGCCTGACCAGCCAACCGACTGGAGCACCCAAAAGGCTCGGTTTTTGTCCACAAAGAACGGTTTTTTGGTCAGGTCTTCAAGCGCCATTGGGGCCTTCTAGTCGATTTCAGATGGGGCGGGAAGCAATTGCGGGTTTCGACTGCCCGTGCACCGGGGGCAAATCATCGTGTGAAATGTCACTCTACTGTCACATAGATGTCGCATTAGGCGCTTCAAGGGCGGCCGCACCGGATGCGCCCATTTGCACATCAACGATGGAGGAAAATGTGCGCGCTCCAATTACTGGACTGATGGCGGCTATGGCCGTGACGCTTACGGCTTGTGGTGGCGGTGGCAGCTCTGATGGTGGCGTTCGCGCGATCACGGTTGTCGGCAGCTCGACGGTCTATCCCTTTACCCGTGCGGTGGCCGAAAATTTCGCCCGCAACAATCCTGATTTCGGCTCGCCGGTCGTGGAATCGACGGGCACTGGCGGTGGTATGGAACTGTTCTGCGCCGGTGTCGGCACTGAGCATCCCGACCTCGCCAACGCATCGCGTCGGATCAAGGATACTGAATTTGCCAATTGCCAGGCCAATGGCGTCGACCAGATCATCGAATTGCAGGTTGGCATTGACGGTCTCGCCGTTGTGGCATCGCCGGACGGCCCCGAAATGAGCCTCACCCGCGCACAGATCTATCAAGCGCTGGCTGCCGAACCTTGGGGTGAAGAGCAGACCGCTGAGACCTGGTCAGACATCGATGCCTCGCTCCCTGATACGCCGATCCGCGTCTATGGCCCGCCGACGACGAGCGGCACCCGTGACGCCTTTATCGAGCTGATCATGGAAGCCGGTTGCGAAACCAATGCGGCGATGGAAGCGCTTGAGGAAGAAGACGAAGATCGCAAAGATCAGGTCTGCACCTCGATCCGCGAAGATCAGTCCTTCATCGAAGCCGGTGAGAATGACAATTTGATCATCCAGCGCGTTTCGCAGAATCCGGGCTATCTTGGCCTGCTGGGCTATAGCTTCCTTGCTGAAAATGAAGGCGAAGTGATCGGCGTTTCAATTGATGGTGTCGCTCCGACCTATGACAGCATCGCAAGCTTTGATTATCCGGGCGCGCGTCCGTTGTTTGTCTATGTGAAGGGCAACCATCTGGAGGCAATCCGCGGCCTGCGCGAGTTTGTTGCTGAATATGTCTCGGCCTGGGGCCCGGAGGGCTATCTGGTCGGCGAAGGCATGATTTCGAACCCGGATGAGGTCCGGGCCAACTATGCGGCTGCGGCAGAAGCCATGACCGTATTGACGGAGGAAGATCTTCAAAACTAAGGTCTTTCTATCGAAAATGAAGGGGGTTGGACGGTCCGCCGTCCGCCCCCTTTTTGTAATGCTCAATGATCGATTGCCTCAGAAGCAAGATTCCTGTAACATAACTGTCATATTTGTTGCGTTTTATCCGGAGAATCCATCATGGCCAGCGAGATGAAGCATACCGTTTCCGCCTTCGACGAAGAGTTGAGTGCGTTGCGCGCGGACATGTTGGAGCTTGGTTGGCGCACTTCTTTGGCGATGGAAGATGCCATTCGGGCGCTGGAAGACCGAGACAATAAGCTCGCCAAGGCGGTCGTTAAGGGGGATCGGGAAATTGACGCGTTGGCAGCTCAAGTCGAAACTGCAGCGGTTAACATCATCGCGCTGCGTGCGCCGATGGCAGATGATTTGCGAACCCTGGTTTCTGCGATCAAGATTAGCGCGATCCTTGAACGGACCGCTGATTATGCCCGCAACATTGCCCGGCGCGTGCCGAGCATTAAGGCGAAATACCCCAAGAAATTGCGCAAGACGATCGCCACGATGAATGATGCGGCAAAGGAAATGCTCGTCGATGTTGTGCGGGCCTATTCCGAAGGCGATGTCGCGCTGGCCGCTGATGTCTGCAAGCGCGACGATATTGTTGATGACCTGCATGACGAGCTCAGCAAGATGCTGATCGAGTTCATGATCGAGAAGCCTGACCAGATCAGCCAGGCCGCGCATCTGCTATTTGTCAGCAAACATCTCGAGCGGATCGGCGACCAGGCGACCAATATCGCCGAGATGGTCACCTATTCGGTCACCGGAACCCAGGCCAAGGCGCCTGACGTGGAGAGCACCAAGCTCGCTGCGTAAATCAAAGGGCGCCCCGGTCCGCCGAGCCCCGGTGTCGTTTCCGGTCTCTCCAACATAACGAAACATGACAAGCCGTTGGCCATCTGTCACGCTTGGTCAAACAGGAGAGACATATGACCCAGGATCGCAGGACATTTGGCGCTGAAACCACGGCTGATGACGTGTTGGACGGCATCGACCTGAGCGACAAGCTGGCGTTGGTCACAGGCGGCGCTTCAGGGCTTGGGACGGAGACAGCGCGGGCGCTGGCTGCGCGGGGCGCGGGCATCGTAATAGCCGCACGTAATGTCGAGAAGGGCGAGGAGGCCGCCCAGACCATACGGGACGCTGTTGAAGGAGCTTCCGTCGAGGTTATCGCCCTCGATCTTGCCTCGCTCGACAGCATTCGCAGCGCCGCACAGGCCTTTCTCGCCACCCATGACCGGCTTGACCTGCTGGTCAACAATGCCGGCGTGATGGCCTGTCCGCCGCTCAAGACGGCCGACGGCTTCGAGATGCAGTTCGGCACCAATCATCTGGGCCATTTCCTGTTTACCAACCTCATAGCATCAGCGCTGATCGCCGCCGCCCCATCACGCATCGTCAACCTCAGCTCACGTGGGCACCACCGCGATACCGTGCATTTCGAAGACCTGCATTTTGCCGAGCGCGACTATGACAAATGGCAATCCTATGGCCAGTCCAAGACCGCCAATATCCTGTTCACGGTCGGCCTTGATGCGCGGCTCAAGGATAAGGGCGTGCGGGCCTATGCGGTGCATCCGGGCGGTATCGTCACCAATCTCGGCCGGCACCTGAACGACGATGATGTGAAGTTCCTGATGGCGCAGATGCAGAAGAATAGCGGCGGCAACGCGGCTCTCAAATCCATTCCGCAAGGCGCGGCAACGAGCTGCTACGCGGCCACCGCGCCGGAGCTGGAGGGCCAGGGCGCGGTCTATCTCGAAGACTGCCATGTCGCGGCGGTCGACGACGAGAATATGGCCGGCGGCGTGCGATCCTATGCGCTTGACCCGGATACGGCCGAAAAGCTTTGGGCCGTGTCCGAAGATCTGGTGGGGGACCGTTTCGCCTATTAGGCGAGAGCGCCCCCCGAACGATCCCTAGAAATCAAACTCGGCCCGCGCGCCGACGACGTCGACACTGTAATCCGTGTCGCCATTGGGGAGCGCGATTGCCGCATCGTCATAGGCGATATGGCTGTAATTGATCATGAAGCGCGCATGGTCGATCGGCGTCCAGATCAGCGACAGGCCGAACAGATCCTGCTCACCGCCAATGATCCCGGCATCCGAAAGGTCCAGGCGATCATAGCGCGCATTGATCTGCACCGCGCCAATGCCGCCTTCGTCGATCGTCCGCGCCGGGCGGGTCCGCTGGAACTTGCCGCTGGAATAGCCGCGCGAATCCCCGCCGGTCAGGAAATAGCCGGCCTCGACATAGCCGCCGAAAAAGGTCGGATTGGCCATGCCGGGAATATCCGCATTCATCCAATGCGCCTCGGCCACCGCATGGAAGGGCCCATGGATCACCGCGGTCTCGATGCCATAGCTGGTTTCCTCCGCCACATTCAGCGCGCCGGTATTGATGAAGCGCGTGTCCGTGCCGTGATAGGCAGGGCGCTGGCGATAGCGCGCACCCGGATTGTCCTGCAGGTCCCGGTGGTGGAATGACCCACCCAGATGGAGCTGCGTGCCATTGAGGTCCGGACTATAGGTCGCCCGCGTATCGAAGGAATAGGCGTTGACGCTATCATCGGTGAGATCGTTGATATTCGCCGTAAACACGCCGCCATCCCAGCGGAAATCGCCATTGGCATAGTTGACCGAGATGCCAACCCGCCGCTCAAAGCCGAACGCATCGGTAAAGCCGGCGCGCTCCATAAAGCTGATGAAGCGGCTGCTGGTCAGCTCCTCCAGGCTCTGGAACGTGTTGTGCTGCCCGACGGTGAACTCGAAATCCCCGGCATCATAGCCCAGGATCGCATCGGTCACATCGACATCATTATCGGCAAAATCGACCTCGATCTTATATTCAAAGCCACCCGGAATCGCGCCGCGCGCACCCAGGCGAACCCGGCGGATTTCGCTCGAAAAGCCAAGCCCCGGATCGTTGAGATTGCCGGGATCCGAAACGCTCGCACCATCGATCATCGCGCGACCAAAGGGCCGGAAATCCCAGCCATCCGCCGTCCGCGTACGCGGCGCTGCGCCAAAGCTCGTGCGCGGCTGGGCGGCGACGGCTTCGCTCGCCGCGTTCGCCGCAACCTGCGCCTCGCCCGCCGCCGTTTCGGCTGCTGCTGCGGTCGCCTGTGCCGCTGCCGCCTGATTGGCGACCCCGGCCTGCGATCCGACCAGCTGCTCGACCAAAGCTTCGAGCGTCTGCACGCGATCGCGCAGCTCAGTCAGCTCTGCCTGGACTTCCGGCGGCACATCCTCGGCCAAAGCCGGTGTGCTGGCGAGCAACGCGGCTGTCGATGCCGACAGCGCAAGGGCGATATGTTTCATTATGATGAAGCTCCGATGACAAACTCATCCCGCCTCTATGACGCCTTTGTTACGTCCCCATGATCATTCTGTTTCGGTAATGTGACAAACGCGGCCAAGCGCGACGGCGCGGCGGCAAGGGCGGCGCGCACTGCGACACTTTGGATGACACTGGTTGACAGGGGTCGGGGGTGCCGTGGGGGCGCCCCTGTTGGAAAAATAGGATCGCGGGATGGAGACCGGGGTGCGGACGGGCGGCAAAGGCAGGGAGAGCGGCCTACTCCTCCCCCATCTTCAGCGCCGCAATGAATGCTTCCTGTGGGATGCTGACGTTTCCGTATTCCCGCATCTTCGCCTTGCCCTTTTTCTGCTTCTCCAGCAGCTTCTTCTTGCGCGAGATGTCGCCGCCATAGCATTTCGCGGTCACGTCTTTGCGCATGGCGCCGATGGTTTCGCGCGCGATGACCTTGCCGCCGATGGCGGCCTGGATAGGGATCTTGAACAGGTGGCGCGGGATGAGATCCTTCAATCGCTCGCACATATGGCGGCCGCGGGCTTCGGCGGCGGCGCGGTGGACGATCATGCTGAGCGCGTCGACCGGTTCCTGATTAACGAGGATGTTCATCTTGACGAGATCGCCTTCGCGATGGCCGATCGGCTCATAATCGAATGACGCATAGCCGCGGCTGATGCTTTTCAGCCGGTCGTAAAAGTCGAACACCACTTCGTTGAGCGGGAGCTCATAGACCAGCTGGGCGCGGCCGCCGACATAGGTGAGCTGCTTCTGGATGCCGCGGCGATCTTGGCAGAGTTTGAGGATCGGGCCGAGATAATCGTCCGGCACATAGATGGTCGCCTTGATCCACGGCTCCTCGATCATCGCGATCTGGGTCGGGTCCGGCATATCGGCCGGGTTGTGCAATTCCATAACATCCGACTGCCCTGAGCCTGTCGAATGGGTCATGGTGAGCTTGTAGACCACGCTCGGCGCGGTCGTGATCAGATCGAGATCATATTCGCGGGTCAGCCGCTCCTGGATGATTTCGAGGTGAAGCAGGCCAAGGAATCCGGCGCGGAACCCCTGGCCCAGCGCGGCGCTCGTCTCCATCTCGAAGGTAAAGCTCGCATCATTGAGGCGCAGCTTGGAGATGGATTCGCGCAATTTCTCGAAATCCGCCGCATCGACCGGGAACAGCCCGCAAAAGACGACCGACTGGACTTCCTTATAGCCGGGCAGGGCTTGCGGAGCGGGGTTTTTGACGGTGGTGATGGTATCGCCGACCGCAGTATCCGCCACTTCCTTGATCTGGGCTGTGATAAAGCCGATCTCGCCCGGGCCGAGCGCTTCGAGCTGCTCGATCTTGGGGCGCATGCAGCCGACGCGGTCCACCAGATGCTGGGTGCCGTTCTGCATGAACTTGATCTGCTGACCTTTTTTGAGGGTGCCATCGATCACGCGGACGAGGATCACGACGCCGAGATAGGGATCATACCAGCTATCGACGAGCATCGCCTTCAATGGCGCATCGGCATCGCCACCGGGCGGCGGGATTTTCTGGACGATCTGTTCGAGGATTTCGGAAATGCCCTCGCCGGTCTTGGCGCTGGCGAGTACGGCCTCGTCGGCCGGGATGCCGATGATATCCTCAATCTCCGCCCGGACGCTTTCGGGGTCGGCGGCGGGGAGGTCGATCTTGTTGATGACGGGCACGATCTCATGATCATGCTCGATCGACTGATAGACATTGGCGAGCGTCTGCGCTTCCACGCCCTGCGCCGCATCGACGACGAGCAGCGCGCCTTCACAGGCGGCAAGGCTGCGGGATACTTCGTACGCGAAATCGACATGGCCCGGCGTGTCCATGAGCGAGAGTTCATAGGTCTCGCCATCTTCGGCCGTGTAATTGAGGCGCACGGTCTGGGCCTTGATGGTGATGCCGCGCTCGCGCTCGATATCCATATTATCGAGCACTTGTTCTTCCATCTCGCGCTCGGACAGGCCGCCAGTTTGCTGGATCAGCCGATCGGCCAGGGTGGATTTGCCATGGTCGATATGCGCGATGATGCTGAAGTTGCGGATTTTCGATAGATCAGTCATTTGCCGCGCTCCTTAGCACGGGCAGCGCGCGCGGCAATCCGCTAAAACAGGCGAGTCAGTCGTTCATTGTCGGGATCGCCTGCTCGATAAATTCGCGGGTCAGCACATATTTGGGATCGGTGCGCGTGGCCGCGTCGATCATCTGCGCATCCTCGCCCACCAATATGCGCCATTCCTCTGCGCGCACGCCATCAAGGATGATCTTGGCAGCTTCGGCGGGTGGCAGGCCATTGTCGCGGAAATCCTCCATGCTTTGTTGCCGCTCTTCCTCGGTTTCGCCGGGGGCCAGCACATCGGAAATGCCATGTTCGCGCGCGGAGTTGAGGGCGATCGAAGTGCCGATATGGCCGGGCATCACAACGCTCGCCTTCACATGCGGCGCGTTGATCGCAAGATCGGTCAGCAGCGATTCGGTAAAACCCTTCACCGCGAACTTGGCAGCGCAATAGGCGGTGTGTGGGGTATCCGGGCCGATCGTCGCCCAGAAGCCGTTTACCGAGCTGACATTGATGATGTGCCCTTCATTGGCTTTCACGAGCAGCGGCATGAAGGCGCGCGCATTGAGATACACGCCGTCCCAGCAGACGTTGAAGGTGCGTTCCCATTTCGCCCGGTCATCGGCAACGAAGCTACCTGCACCGGCAACGCCGGCATTGTTGAAGAGCAAGTGGATATGGTCTTCACCGATTTCGGCGAGCACATGATCGCGAAAGGCAATCACATCGTCCTCGTTGCTGACATCGGCGCGAAAGCTGGTGATCTTGGCGCCCTGGGTCGCTTCGGCTTCGGCAAGACGACAGGTTTCGGCCATATCCTCTTCGCTGATATCGCACAGCGCGATGGAACAGCCCTCGGCGACAAGCTGCAACACAAGCGCGCGCCCGATACCCGATCCGCCGCCGGTGACGACCGCGATCTTGCCAGAAAAATCCTTCATGCTCTCTCATCCTTGTCCTGGTGTTCCATCCATTGATCCGGATTTACGGTGTCCGGATCGGCCCGTGCTTCCCGATGTGTATCTGCTGCATGCGCCATCAGCACCTGGGCTTCCTTGGTCTGCATCAATTCCATGAAAAGCGCGCTCTCACGCGTGAGGATATCCTTGTCGACGGGTGTGCCCGCCTCGCGCACCAGCGTCTTGATATGCGCAACGGCCAGCGGGGGGCGCGCGGTGATTTCGCGCGCGATCGCAATGGCGCGATCGAGCGCGCTGTCCTCGCTGTCTTCGGCAACAAGCTCTTCGAAAATCCCGAGCGCGTGCGCTTCCGACGGAGATACGAGCCGCGCGCGCAGCATCATCTCAAGCGCTCGGCCCCGCCCGACAATCTCGGTCAGCCTCTGCGTGCCGCCAGCGCCCGGCAGGATGCCGACGGATATTTCGGGGAGCCCATATCGATAGGGTCCGTCTTTCGCGACGCGCATGTCGCAGGCGAGTGCAAATTCGAACCCGCCGCCAGCCGCCGATCCGTTCAATGCGGCGATTACGGGTTTAGGCAACTCGCCAAGTTCCAACAATATGTCGTCCATATTGGCGTCCCAGGCCTCGCCCTCCTTGCCGCTCGCGATATCGTCCAGCTCCTCAAGCGAGAAATGCCGGATGAATATTTCCTCATCAGTACCAGTGAATATGACCGCGCGAACATCATCCTCGCGCAATCGCGGGAGCATCGCATGGAGCTCGTTCATCGTCTGCGGGGTCATGACCTGAAGCGGCGGATTGGCGAAATGGACGATTGCCAAGCCATCGCTGATATCCAGTGTCAGATGCGCCATCATGATCCTCCCGGCGACGACGGGCGCTCTGCGCGCTCTCACATCACCGCCGCGCCATTGGTAACCAACAGATGCGGAAAGGAAAGGCTGAAGGAGAGGATTTCTCGCTGAAAATCGGAAACTGGATCAGCTGGGCAGGGGTCAGGCCTCTGCTACTCGCGAACATTCGCGACATTATAACTATAGGCCTCGTCCTGGGTCAGGCATCGACGGGTTTCGCCGCTGCCTACAGCCTGGGTCGCATACATGACTTCGCTCAGCAGCCGCCGTGACACGCCCATCCGGATCAGGAAGTCGTTATCTTCGGTGGCCAGCTGTGCACTGGCCTGTTCGATCTCACCAATCAGTTCGACCGTGCTTTCCGTTCCGGCTTCCACTTCCTGGCGGATCACGTCGCGGTTACCCGTGTGCGTGAACATATGGACCATGAAATTGCCACCGCGTTCAACAATCCTGAGCTGCCCGCCCATGAACACGAAATTGCATGCGGAAAAGCAGGACCAGCCAGCCGGGATGCGCGTGATGATACCGGGAAATTCTGTCCGCAGCATGCGACCGGCTTCATTGCCGGCATAGGCATCGCCCCCCGGCGAACGGAACCAAATCTCGGCAATTGTATCATCGGCCGACAGCGCATCACGAAGCCGGTTCGCCAGGCCCGATGTGATCATGCCTTCGGCCAGGAGGACGCGATATTCGCCGCGATCTTCCGTGGTCAGCGACATCACCTGATTGGCCGCCCAATTAGGCGTGGCCGGGCATGTCGGGTTGGGATTGTTCGACTGCGCCCCGGGGGAAGCGCTGGCGCATAACAATGCTGCTCCAATGGCGAAAAGATCGCGAACGCGGGTCATGTTTATGCGGTCCGCGTGTACCGCCGCGAGGGTGGCACACGACACATCGTCTTGGGTACCGTCGTTTCTTCGCCTTCAACGATAATGACGTCCGTCACTTCAAGGCAGTCGCGGCCACTTGATGCTTGCGATCGTCCGGTCACTGTGGATCGGCCGCGCACACCCGGGCGCGTGTCGCTGGTCCATTCTGCGGTCGCACCGACTTGGCCACCGCGCGTGGCCTCATCTGTGGCCGCCGCAGCTTTTTCTTGTTCTTCAGGATCGAGACGGCAGGCAATTTCGGTCGCCAGCACATCGCTAAACTCGGTCGAAGGAACATAGGTCGGTATGCCAAGCGATCGCGCTGCATCGCCCAATATGCCGCCAATAATTGATCGACCCGCCGATTCCCCCATCGTGTTGCAATGGTTCTCGCTATCGTCGGATCGCGACGACCCACCGCCCAGCAAACCGCCAAATTGAAACGCAGCGACCGGTTGGGCGGCAAGCCCGACAATAATCGCAAAGGCAATGAAACGATTGTTACGGCTGTGCATATACATATTACTCTCCCGGTCGACCCGGTTGCATTCCTCAATCACGCGCCAACTAGCCTGTAGCCCGCAAAACATCAAGATTCTTAGGGTAGAATGGGTGTCGATAGCGTTAAAATCAAAGTTGGTGATCAGCGTCACTACGGCCATCTCCGCAATGCCCGATAAGCATTCTCGTCAACGTGATCCGAAACAGGATCATCAAAACGAAACTGAATTTGAATCGGGAGACCAATCATGTGGAAATCTATTGCTTCGGTAGCCGCGATCGCCGCTGCCATGACTATGACTGCAACACCGGCTTCGGCTGACCGTGGTTCACACAGCCAGCG
Organism: Parasphingopyxis sp. CP4; assembly: GCF_013378055.1. Taxonomy (NCBI): domain Bacteria; kingdom Pseudomonadati; phylum Pseudomonadota; class Alphaproteobacteria; order Sphingomonadales; family Parasphingopyxidaceae; genus Parasphingopyxis; species Parasphingopyxis sp. CP4. The sequence goes on from NZ_CP051130.1 coordinate 2,782,728, forward strand.
GGCTTCACTGCCTACCTGCACCCAGCCGATCGGCGCGATCTCGATCGTTGAGCCGGACGATAACTGGTGGCAGCGTTATGATCTCGATAGCCCGGAATCGGTTATCAACCTTCTCGTCTTGCGCTCGGGCTGTTTCACGATCGTCGATCGCGGTCGCGGATTGCGCAGCCGCAATCTTGAGCGAGCCTTGGCCGATAATGGCGACCTGCAGGCCGGATCGAATTTCGGCGGCGGACAGGTTCGTGCGGCTGACTTCTTCATCATTCCGGATATCATCGCGACCAACCGCGATGCCGGTGGCTTTAACATCGGCGGTTCCCTGGGCGGCATTTTTGGCAGCACATTGGGTGGTACCTCGCTCGGCATCAATACGCGCCGCCGTGAAGCCAATGTATCGCTGACCCTTGTCAATGCCCGGACGACCGAAACCTTACGCCTGACTGAAGGCTATCATCGTGAAACCGATACCGGTTTCTCGGCTGGCCTGTTCGGCGGTGGCGGGATTTTCGGAAACCTTGGTGGCGGTCTGGGCATCGGCACTTACGAGAACACCGAGATCGGCCAGGTTGTCGCCGCAGCCTATCTCGATGCCTATTCTGATCTGGTGGTCCAGCTAGGCGGGGTAACCGCGCAGGCGCCGGTTGCTCAATAACGGCACTGTCAGATCTTGGGGGGAGGGGCACGCAGCCAACAGGTTGCGTGCCCCTTTAGCTTGCCTCGACGGGAAAGCCCGTTAGCATCTCTGCAGGACCAAATTCTAAGAGGGGACCCCCATGCGCCATATCGCGGTGGTCGGTACTGGGCCGGCAGGCTATTATTCAGCAGAGGCCGCCCAAAAACTGTTTGGCGAAGATGTTTCCATCGACATGATTGACCGGTTGCCAGTGCCCTATGGCCTGATCCGGTTCGGCGTCGCGCCGGATCATCAATCGATCAAGAATGTCGCGCGGCGTTATGAGAAAGTCGCCCTGTCGGACAATGTTCGCTTTGTCGGTAATCTTACCATTGGCGAAGATATCAGCATCGACGAGCTTACCGATCTCTATGATGCGGTGATATTAGCTACCGGTGCGCCGGAAGATCGCGCATTGCCGATCCCCGGGGCCGACCTTTCCGGTGTTTTGGGCAGCGCGGCATTTGTCGGCTGGTATAATGGTCACCCCGATCACAGCGAAGTGGATCCGCCCTTGGACGGCACACATGTCGTGGTTATCGGCAATGGCAATGTCGCGCTCGACGTGGCGCGTATCCTGTCAAAAACCTCTGATGAGTTTTCCGGGTCAGACATCGTGTTGCACGCCTATGAGCAGCTCGAAACCGCGAACACTGAGCATGTGGCCTTGCTGGGTCGTCGTGGACCGCATCAGATCGCAATGACGCCGAAAGAGCTGGGCGAATTGGGTCGGCTGGAACGGGCGGCACCTCGCGTAGATCCAAATGATTTACCGGAAGAAGGCGCTGATGCATTGCTTGAGCCTGGTATGCGGAAATCGGTCACTTTCCTCAGGGAATTTGCCGCGATTCCGGAATCCTTTCGTGTCGACAAAAGTGTCGAAATCGAATTCGATTTCTTCGCCGCACCGGTCCGCATCGAAGGGGATGGCAAGGTCGAACAGGTCGTTGTCGAACGCACCGAATTGGACGCTGATCTGCGCAGCCAGGGAACCGGCGAGACATATACAATCCCGGCCTCGATGGTCGTGACCTGTATCGGCTATCAAACGCCGCCGATTGAAGGGGTGCCGTTCGAACATGGCCGTGGCCGTTTTGCCAATGATGAGGGCCGGATCATGCCGGGCCTATATTGCGTTGGCTGGGCGAAGCGCGGACCGACCGGTACGATCGGTACCAACCGGCCGGATGGCTATGCTGTGGTCGATCTGATCGCCGAAGATATCGGCGAGGGCGCGGGCAAAACGGGTCGGGCCGGGCTCGATGCGTTGCTTGCGGAACGCAATGTCGACGTCGTGACCTTCCGGGACTGGAAGAAGATCGAGGAAGCCGAAGCGGATCGCGCTCGCGAAGGCAGTCCGCGCGAAAAGTTCATCGAAATCGAAGAGATGATTGCGGCTCGATCCCGGTGACGGACGCGACGGCAAGCGCACCAATAGACCGGCATATGGAAGCGTGTTTCAACAGCCGCATGTCGGCGGCGGTCAAGAACGAGTTGGTGCTGCCAAGCGACCCGACTGACTTTGGTGATGCGCCAGACCATCTTCTACTGATCCTCTTCGCGTCGCGCTGCGGGAGTAGTTACGCTGGACACCTCCTCGCTAATACCCCCCATTTCGATCAGGTTAGAGAAGCATTTAACGTCGGGCACCTCGCGCAAGTGCGCGAGAAGCATAATCTTGCTGACGATGGCGAAGCGGCGCGCTGGATGATTACCAGACATGGGACGTCGAAGGCATTTGCCGCCAAATGCGGCCAGCCAGGGCTGATCGGTGCTTGGCATCTCGGTTACCTAGAGGCAAAATTTGATCGGATGAATTGTCTGGTGCTCGAGCGCCGAGATCGTGTGGCCCAGGCCGTATCGCTGTTTCGGGCGGAGCTGAGCGGCCGATTTCATTCACCGCAAAAGGCAGCGCGCGAGGTGCAGCTCGATGATTATGATCGCGAGAAGATCTCGGTTTTTCACGCCGTCATCGACCAGGTCTATGACTCGTTACACCGCTTTCTCGCGCTGACGGGAAAGTCCTATCGCACGGTTTATTATGAAGATATCTGCGCGGATCCGGAAGCATTCGTCAGGGACACATGTGCCGATATGGATTTGCCGATGCCCGCCACTTTTGACGCTGAAGTGCGGCTGGAAGTCCTTCGCGATGAATTGAGTGTCGAGTGGATAGACCGCTTCAAGCACGGCCGTTAGCGGCCGTCAGCTTGGCTTTGACACGTTTTGCTCAAGCCAATCGCCGAGAATCGCATTCACCTGTTCGGGCGCTTCTTGCTGCACCCAATGCGATACGCCGGGCAAGCGGTGAAGCTCCAGATTTGGAACCCATTCTTCGGTCCCTTCGGTGCAGCGGATATTGAGCGCGACATCCTCTTCACCCCAGATCATCAGCGTTGGTGTGTCGATCCGTCCATCGCCGAGATCGACAGAATCATTGCGCCGCACGAGCGCGCGATAATAGTTGAGCATCGCGGTGAGCGCGCCCGGGCGCGCGGCGGCGGCAGAGTATATCTTCTGTACCTCTGGCCCAAAATTGCTCTGGTCGCAGCTGGAACGCGCGACCATCTGGCCGATTGCTCGCGCATTGTTCCGGCCCAGAAGTTTCTCCGGGAGCCAGGGGATCTGGAAGAAGAAGATGTACCAGCTCTTTTTGAACTGGCGCCAATGTTTGATCTCGCGCTGGCCGACCATCGGATGCGGGACATTCATGATCACAAGCCGGGCGAGTGGCCGCAATTTCCGGATTGCAAATGCCCAGGCGACAATCGCGCCCCAATCATGGGCGATAAGCGTCACCTCCTTGGCGCCGCTCGCATCGATGAGCGCGGCGACATCATCGGTCAGCTGGTCGAGCGCATAGGCATCTATTCCTGTCGGCCGGCTGGAGCCGCCATAGCCGCGCATATTCGGCGCCCAGACGCGATAACCCCGCTCAACCAGCAACGGAATTTGAAAGCGCCAGCTATAGTGAAGCTCGGGAAAGCCATGGAGGCACAATGCAAGCCGATCGCCCGAGCCTGCTTCGGCCAGCTCAAAACGCTGCCCATTTGCTTCGACCCACCGCATCGTGACGCCGCTATCGGGCTCTGGCGTCCAGCTGAATTCACTATCCATATCCGGACCGTAGCAGCCTCGGCGCTTTTCTGCTAACGTCTACGTAAACCAGAAATCAGGAGAGAGTTTGATGCATGACCTCGTCATCCGAAACGGCACAATTGTAGATGGTCTGGGCGGTGAACCCTTTACCGGTGATATCGCTGTCGATGGCGATCTTGTGACGCAGATCGGCGAAGTGAGCGAGCCAGGGCGCGAAGAAATCGACGCGACCGGCAAGGTCGTCGCGCCGGGCTGGGTCGATATTCATACCCATTATGATGGCCAGGCCACCTGGGACAGTGAGATGGCGCCGTCCAGCTGGCATGGCGTGACGACGGTCGTGATGGGCAATTGCGGGGTCGGTTTTGCCCCTGCCAAGCCGGACAAGCATGACTGGCTGATCGGTCTGATGGAAGGCGTGGAAGATATTCCCGGAACTGCGCTAGCCGAGGGGATGAGCTGGAACTGGGAAAGCTTCCCCGAATATATGGACGAGCTCGAAAAAATGCCGCGCACCGTGGATGTCGCCTGCCATGTGCCGCACGGCGCAATCCGCGCGTATGTTCTGGGTGACCGGGAAACGCCCGGTGCGGTTCCGACCGATGAGGATGTCGAGAAGATGTCGGCGATTGTCGAGGAAGGGCTGCGAGCCGGTGCGCTCGGTTTCTCAACCTCACGGACGATCCTCCATCGCGATGTCGAGGGCGAGCTGGTTCCCGGGACGACGGCGACCAAGGAAGAATTGATCGGTATCGGCCGGGCCATGGGCCGGGTTGGCTATGGCGTGTTCGAGATGGCATCCGACATGAAACGCGAATGGGACGAATTTGGCTGGATGGGCGATCTGTCGCGCGAAACCGGCCTGCCGGTCACCTTTGCCGCGCTCCAGTCGATTGCCAAGGAAATGCCCCTCGAAGAACAGATCGAAGCGACCGCCGCGGAAAACGCCAAGGGCGCCAATATCGTCGCCCAGATCGCCTTGCGCGGAAACGGGATCATCATGGCCTGGCAGGGCACGGTGCACCCGTTTGTCTTCAAGCCAGCCTGGGAAGAAATATCCGAGCTGGATTGGGATGCGAAACTCGCCAAGCTCAAGGATGCGGATTTCCGCAAGCGGATGATCGACGAAGAGTCCGTGTATCCGGAGAATCCTGATCTCCTGCCGCTGTTCATGATGATCGCCAATGGCTGGCCGGTTCAGTTCGAGATGATGGACGGCTTCAACTATGAGCCGACCGCCGCCGAGAGCGTCGCCGCCCGCGCCGAAGAAGCCGGGATGACGGGTAGTGAATATGCCTATGAGCTGCTGATGCGCGAAGAGGGCACCGGCTTCATCTATTATCCGATCCTCAACTATGCGGACGGCAATCTCGATTTCCTCCACCCGCTCCAGCATCGCGATGACACGGTGAACTCGCTGTCCGATGGCGGCGCGCATTGCGGTACGATCTGCGATGCCGCTTCGCCGACCTTCATGCTCGAACATTGGGTGCGCGATCGCGAGCGCGGCACGATCAGCCTCGCCAATGCGGTAAAGCGCCAATGCTATGATACCGCGCGGCTCTACGGCCTCAATGATCGCGGGGTTCTTGCGCCCGGCTATCTGGCTGACATCAATGTGATCGATCTCGACAATCTCAAGCTTGAAAAGCCTTGGCTGGCCTTTGATCTGCCGGCGGGTGGCAAGCGCCTGCTGCAAAAGGCGCAGGGCTATGAGGTGACGATCAAATCGGGCCAGGTCACCTTCCTCAACGGCACGGTTACCGAAGCGCGCCCAGGCGGCCTGATCCGCGGTCCGCAATCGGTGGAGATGGCTGAAGCGGCGGAGTAGCTGACCTCAAATCAGCGGTTGAAAGCAGGTCGTCCGGCCCGTATAGAGCCGCGTCTGTCTCCCGGTGGGCCCGCATCTTTGCAGGCCGGACACATCGGTCGGGGAGTAGCTCAGCCAGGTAGAGCACTGTCTTCGGGAGGCAGGGGCCGGAGGTTCGAATCCTCTCTCCCCGACCATTTTTTCCAGACAAATGCAAAGACCATTGTGTTTGAATGTCCGCTTCTGTTCGCAAGCGGACATTCGATCCTACTCGCCCATTGTCCGCCTTTGGATGGGAAGCGATCACTTCTGTGGTTTAACCGCTAACGGCAGATCTCCAAACAAAGTTGGAGATCCACCAAAATGGGCCCCTTCAATTTCGAGCATCTTGAGTTTGGTTTCTACTCCGCCTGGCGCTGAAAAGCCGGTAAGTTTGCCATTTGCACCAACAACACGGTGGCAAGGAACGATGATCGGGATTGGGTTACGCCCAAGAGCCTGGCCAACCCTTTGAGCAAAGAGCTTGTCGCCGAGTTGCAAGGCAACTTCCCCGTAGGTGAGCGTTTCGCCAGCCGGAATTGCGCACGTGACAGCGTAGACCTTCTCTGCGAATTCATCGACTTCACCAAGATCGCAGGCGACAAATGACAAATCTGCTTTTTCACCTTCAAGCAGCGCAATGATTGATTGAATAGCACGGTCAATGGCCGGTGGCGGCTTAGCTCTTCTTGCCCCGGTTCGTTTGACGACGCGCGCCGCCGTCGCGGCGGGGGTCTTTTCAGGCAAAGAAGCTGCGACGACCAAATCGCCACGCCAAGCGATGCAACAATCACCGATTGCCGTCGGGAAGAGAGTAAATTCCGCATTCATTCTGATCTAGTCCAATATGGCTTGCGGCCCACGTTCAAGCAATGTCGTCAAAACAATATGGCTCCTTGTGTTGGTGACTTCGCCAAATTCGCGCATTCGCACCAGGAGATTATCCAGAGCCTGTGGGTCTCTGCACCGCGCCTTTATCAAAAGGCAGGAGTCTCCGGCCACACTATGAACTTCTTCAACATCAGCGTCCTCATGTAGACTGGCAAAATTTTCCCTGGCCTTGGCACCGGTGTAATTCACATGAATGAAGGCGAGAAACGGACGCCCGATTTTTGCACCGTCCAGGCTAATGGTGTTCTTCGTAATCACGCCTGCGGCTTTCATTTTCTTCACTCGTTCGTGCACCGCTGGTGCTGAAAGATGCACCATTGCACCCAAGTCGGAATAGGATTGCGATGAATCTTCGCTAAGCGCGCTTAATAATTTTCGGTCTGTATCGTCGATTACCAGCTCCGATACCCGCTTCTGCTGAACACCGTTCGTATCTTTGTACATAAGTCCAGAACTCCTTGATGCCGAATTTCATTCGTCGATATATCTATATGACTATACATTATTCGGCAATTGGAGTTTTCTATGGAACTGGGAATCTACTTCATCTTCTTTTTCACCACCGCCGTCGTGATTTTTGTTCCGGGTCCTGCTGCAATCGCAATAGCAGCCCAAGGGGCAGGCAATGGCCACAAACGCGCGACCTACGGTGTCCTTGGGGTAGCTTCGGCAAACGCGGTCTATTTCATTTTGTCCGCGATGGGCATTGCATCATTGCTGATCGCTTCGCCGTTCATCTTCAACGCGATAAAATGGGTTGGCGTTGCCTATCTGGTCTATCTCGGGCTCACAGCCATTTTCAGCAGAACCGGCGGTATTCAATTCCCTACAGGCAGGTTGCAATCCGCTACGTCGCTTTTTGGAAAAGGCTTTCTAGTCGAGTTTGCGAACCCAAAGGCGCTGCTATATTTTGCGGCAATTCTTCCTCAGTTTCTTGATGTATCTCGATCAATCATAACCCAAATTCTCATCATGGGCGTAACGACAGTCGTGCTCGATCTGATCTCATACAGCCTATACGCTTATGCCGGTGACCGGTTGACCAGCGGCGCTGTCAAAGAATGGATCGTCCGCATGATCAATCGCGTTGCCGGAGGTGCTCTGTTGCTGGCTGGCGCGCGGATGGCGACCGTTTAGGCAAGCAACTCGGATCTACCGATAAGTGTGCGCAGAAAGGACTGATATGACCGAGTTGTTCCCACCCATCGAACCTTATGCAACAGAGTTTCTGGATGTTGGTGACGGCCACAGAATATTTATTGAACAAGCCGGTAATCCTAAAGGCAAACCAATAGTCTATCTGCACGGCGGTCCTGGGGCCGGGAATTCACCGGCGACGCGACAGTTCTTTGACCCTGAAATTTACCGGGTCGTCCATTTCGATCAAAGAGGGTGCGGCCAGAGCACGCCCCATGCCTCGTTGGACGCCAATACGACCTGGCATCTTGTCGAAGATATGGAGAAAATTCGCAAGCATCTGGATATAGAGGCGTGGCAGGTTTGCGGCGGATCATGGGGCAGCACATTGGCATTGGCCTATGCGCAATCCCACCCCGCAAGAGTGACCGAGTTAATCCTTAGAGGACTCTTCCTGGATCGGAAAAAGGAAATGCAATGGGCTATGCAGGAGGGTCCTAAGGCGGTTTATCCGGATTATTGGGAAGCCTTTGAAGCAATGATACCGGCCGAGGAAAGAGGCAATATGCTTGGTGCCTACTACCGCCGCGTCACCGGAGATGATGAAGCAGCGAAGCTAGCCGCGTGCCGGGCATGGTGCCTATGGGAATTTGCAATCATGACTTTGATTCCAAATCCAGAATATGCTGAAAATCTGACCGATGAATTTGCACTCGCGATGGGCCGGACATCTTGTCACTATTTTCAGCACGGAAGCTTCATGGAATCTGATGATCACATAATCGGTGGCATCGACAAAATCCGCCATATTCCGGCGATCATGATTCAAGGACGACACGATCTCGTCACACCGATGCAGACAGCATGGGAAATTCACAAACAATGGCCAGAAGCAGAATTGCATATTATTGATGGCGCAGGTCATTCCGCCTCCGAAGCTGGCATAACGACAGCTATCATGGCGGCAGCAGCGAAATTCGCCTCCACGGGAGAATGAAGTTGGCCTTAGAGCCCGCAATTGAGTCGAAAGCGGGTATTGGTCGTTCCCTCGTTGAACGTCCGCAATGGGCGCAAAGCCGCCGCTGGAAAATCCTTCCTCGCCCGACCGCTTCCCCTATTTTTGCGGGCAGATCAGGAATTTCTCGCCGGTTGTCTTGGCATAATAGCGTTTGACGATATCGGCATCGAGCGCTTCGGACAGCGATACTTCGTCGGTATAATGGCTGGCGAAGGTTGTTGTCAGCTCATCGACGACCCGCTTGCGCAGGCGATCGGCAACTTCCGGACCCGCCTTGCCGAGGAAGTTGGGGAGCAGCCAGCCGCCTACGCCCCAGGCCATGCCATAGCCGCGCGACAGGACAGTCGGCGATACATCGAGGCCGCCATAGAGATAGACCTGCTTATGGGCGACCGAACCATAGATGCTGTAGGCACCCGGCGTCCGTGCGGCCGCCGCTTCCATCGCGCTCAAAATCTTGGAAGCCAGATCGCCGCCGCCCGTCGCATCAAAGGCAAGCGTTGCGCCGGTTTCGTGAATGGCATCGGTGAGGTCCGCGGCGAAGGTCTCGCTGCTGGAATTGCAGATATGTTTGGCACCCATCTCGCGGAGCATTTCGACCTGCTCTTCGCGGCGCACGATGTTCACGAGCTCAACCCCATCATCCTTGCAGATACGGTTGAGCATCTGGCCGAGATTGGAGGCGGCGGCGGTGTGGACGAGGGCGGTATGGCCTTCCATCCGCATCGTTTCGAGCATCGAGAGCGCGGTCAGCGGATTGACGAAGCTTGATGCGCCGTCCTTGGCCGTATGTTCCGGCTTGAGCGGGAGGCACATGGCGGCGGGCAGGCAGCGATAATGCGCATACATGCCGCCCCCCATCACTGCGACGCGCTTCCCCATCAGCGCCTGGGCCATCTCGCCGCTGCCTGCGGCGACTACGGTGCCCGCGCCTTCATTGCCGACTGGCAAGGACTGGCCGATTCGCGCTTTCATCACGCCCATGCCCTGGGGCGATACCGGCGCGGTAAGGACGATATCATCGCCTTCGCCGGTTGATGCACATTCGCCCATGCTGGCCCAACCAAACATCACGCCATGATCCGATGGGTTGATCGGTGTCGCCTCAATCTGGACCACTACCTCTTCATCGCCGGGGGTCGGCGTCGCTTGTTCGGAGAGTTCCATGCGAAGCTCGCCATCTTCGGAAACGGTAGACAGCATCTGGCGATAGGTTGCGGGCAAAGACATGGAATTCTCCTAGAAAGGGATAAGTGCGATGCGGGCATCACTCGCGCCTAGACATACAGTTTTGCGCGGTGTCCGCCAGCGCAGAATTTACGCGCCGGGCAGTCGGAGTTGATTTAAGTGTATTATCTATATAATACACGTGCGATAGAGTGCGCTGCAGTTATAGCGACACAGACCAGACCAACAGGGACCGAAACGATGGACAGCAGTGCAAATCTAAACCCCGTAGCGATTGCGCGATGGGTCGGCTGGTCAATGATCGCGACGATCATTGTCGGCGCAGCAACCGCCATGTTTGTGGCGTCCGGTATCGATATCAATCTGTCAGCCGATGTGTCGGCGACGGCCGAAGCCATGCTGGGTGCTGAGGAAAGATTGCGCGGCAAGGCCTATCTGGGTGGCCTCGCATTTGCGCTGGATGTGCTGATCGGGGTGGGACTGTACCTGCTGCTTCGGAAAACCGGGCCGTTATTGGCCGGCTGGAGCCTGATCTTTGGCCTGATGGCGTCGCTGCTGATGCTGCTGGGCGCGGTATTCGCGCTGAATGCGGCCGAGATTGCTGGCGATACGGCCTATCAAGCCATGGCAGAAGACAGCCGCCTCCTGCTGGCGAGCTTGCAGGCGACATCCGACTATACGTCATTCCATCTCGGCCTGGTGATGTCCTCCTTTGCAAAGGCCGGCTTTTTCTACCTGTTCCTCAAGTCCGGGCTGATCCCGAAGCTGATTGCCGGCTGGGGGATCTTCGCTTCGCTATTTGTCGGTTCAACGATCGTCGCTCGCGATTTCATCCCGGCCCTGGGCGATGGAACCATCACCATGGCGTTCATGATGTCCAACCTGATCGCAATCCTTGCGACCGGGCTCTATCTCGGGATCCGGGGAGTGCGGACGCGCTAGGCTATCCTTGCTGGTCGGCGATCCAGCGCCGCATTTCGGATTCCAGCGTGCTCAGAGGTACCGAGCCGAGAGCCAATATCGCGTCATGGAAGGTGCGGCGGTCAAAATCCTCGCCCAACGCCGCTTCGGCTTCACCGCGCAACCGACGGATCGTCAGCTCGCCCAGCTTATAGGCCAGTGCCTGGCCGGGCCAGCTGATATAGCGATCGATCTCGGTCTCGACCTCATGGTCTGACAGCGCGGTGTTGCTGGAGAGATAGTCGATCGCCTGTTGGCGCGACCAGCCATAGTGATGCAGGCCGGTATCGATAACGAGCCGCGCAGCGCGCCACATCTCATAGGTCATCCGGCCAAAATTTTCGTAGGGCGTGCGATAGATGCCCATCTCGATGCCGAGATACTCGGTGTAGAGGCCCCAGCCTTCGCCATATCCGGAGAAATAGGTGTAGCGGCGGAATTCAGGCCCGGACTCGCGTTCTTCGGCGAGTGCGGCCTGCATGGAATGGCCCGGCGCACATTCGTGCAGCGTCAGGGCGGGGAGATTGTAGAGCGGCCGGCTCGGTAGATTATAGGTGTTCATCAGGCAGCTCTCGAGCCCGCCGCGACCGGCCGTATAGAAAGGCGCAATCTCATCCGGTACGGGTAATATGGTGTAGCGCCGGCGCGGGAGCAGGCCGATCACATCGCCAAGCGTCGCATTGGCGCGCACCGCCACCCAGGCGGTAAACATCATCAGCTCTTCGGGTGTCTCGGCGTAAAATTGTGGGTCGGTGCGCAGGAATTCGAGAAACTCGTCAAAGCTGCCCTCGAAACCAGTCTCTGCGATTGTCGCTTCCATGTCGGCGCGGATGCGCGCGACTTCGTCGAGCCCGATTTGATGGATCTCTTCGGCCGACAGATCGAGGGTCGTATATTCGCGGATCTGGGCGGCGTAATAGGCCGGGCCGTCGGGAAGGGTGCTCGCGCCCGTTTCGGTCCGCGCATTGGGGTAATAGTCCTCGCGATAAAAGCGCAGGAGATCGGCAAAGGCGGGCGCGACCGCATCGCGGATCACGGCCTGTGCTTCGGCGCGCAATGCGTCATGCTCTGCGGCTGGTACCGTCGCCGGGATAGTGCGGAATGCGGCGTAGAAGGGATTGGCTTCGGGATCGGGATTGGCATAAGGCTCGATCGCTGCATCGCGGCCGGCGAGCGTTACCTGCGGCACGGTGAAACCGCGCTCCAGGCCCGCCCGCATATTGGCGATATTTTCGGAGAAATTGCGCGGGATATCACGCAGACGCCCCAGGAAGCGGCGATAGTCGCCGCTGGTCGCTAGTCGACCCGGGCGCGGATTGAGTCCGGTCCAGAAGGCCGTGTCACTGTTGAGCGGCGCTTCCCATTCGCGATATTGCCCGTCGGCGATCGCAATCTCGAGGTTCGTGCGAAACACCGATGCGTTGATCCGTTGGCGATCGGAAAGCGCTTCGACGGGAATTGCGTCCAACTGGCGCAGCGTTTCCTGGCGGTGGGCCAGGCGTTGTGCCTGGGTTTCGGGATCGACAGCGGGCAGGCGATCTCCGCTCGTCAGCTCGCCATCCTCGTCCCGGGTCCAGGCATATTGTTCCATCTGCCAGGCCCAGTCGACTTCATAGAGTGCCTGAAGTTGCTCATCAGCGCTTGCCTCAGCTTCGGCCTGCGCGATGGCGGGAGTGGAGATGGCCGGAGCAATCAGGAGCGCGCAACTCAGCGCGATGAGGGACGAGCGGATTTGCATGGCGTTTGACATCCTTGATCTGGAACTGTTGGCGCCATGAATGAGGAGATCGGACCATCCGTCAAGTTTTTGCGGTGGCGTGGGCGAATCCGGCACTCGACTCATCCCCGGGTGCACGTTACGCCTACGTAAAGTCTCGGACACAGAAGACAGGATGCAGTGATGGGCGAAAAAGCGATCAGCGCTGAAGGCGTGGCAGAGAAAGATCGGATGAACGAAGACAATCTCGACGCATGGATGCGCGAGAATGTCGAAGGATTTGCAGGGCTTGCGGCCTATAGCAAATTTTCGGACGGGCAATCCAACCCAACCTATCGGGTGGAAGACCAGGCCGGGCAGACATTCGTACTGCGCCGCAAGCCATTTGGTGATTTGCTGCCCTCGGCGCATCAGGTCGAGCGCGAATATCGGGCGATCGCGGCGCTCCACCCAGTCGGCTATCCGGTCGCCAAGCCATTTGCGCTGTGCGAGGATGACAGCGTTGTCGGCTCGGCCTTTTACATCATGGATCTGGTCGATGGCCGCGTGCTGTGGGACGGGATGCTCCCCGGCATGGAGCCAGCTGAACGGAGCTCGACCTATAAGGCGATGATCGGCACGCTCGCGCGCCTCCACAATCTTGATTACAAGGAAATCGGCCTCGAACGGCACGGCAAGCCGGGCAATTATTTCGAGCGCCAGGTCCATACCTGGACCAAATTATATCGGATGGCCGAAACCGAGACGATCCCCGAAGTCGAAAAGCTGATCGAATGGCTGCCGACAACGGTGCCCGAACAGACGCGCACTAGCGTGATCCATGGCGATTACCGCCTCGACAATATGATTTTCCAGCCTGACCGGCCTGAGGTTGCGGCCGTACTCGATTGGGAGCTTTCGACGATTGGCGATCCGCTGGCTGATTTCACCTATCTTGCCCAGAATTGGGTGATGCATGGCGAGGGTGGATCGGCGCTTGCCGACCATGATTTGACCGGCACCGGAATCCCGACGATTGAAGAAGCGACGGAACTCTATTGTGAGCTTACCGATCGGGATTCCATTCCCGACATGAACTGGTATTTTTCCTATAATATGTTCCGCCTGACCGGCATTATCCAGGGCATCAAAAAGCGGTGGCTGGATGGCACGGCCTCCTCTGCGGAAGCGGAAGAACGATCCAAGCGCGTTCCTGAACTCGCCGAAGCATCCTGGGAGTTTGCCCGCGCCGCCGGAGCACCGGCCTAGCCCAACGCACAAGCGGGAGACTGAATCCATGTCGCTGTTCAATCTTGACGGCAAAGTCGCGATCATCACCGGATCCTCTCGCGGGATCGGCAAGGCGACGGCCGAAGAAATCGCTGCCAATGGCGGCAAGGTGGTCATCTCGAGCCGCAAACAGGCGCCGTGCGATGAAGTCGCCGCGGCGATCAATGCCGAGCATGGCGAAGGGACTGCGATTTCCGTCCCGGCGAATATCTCGTCGAAAGAGGATCTGGAGAATCTCGTGGCGGAGACCCGGAAAGCCTTTGGCCGGGTCGATATCCTGATCTGCAATGCCGCCAGCAATCCACATTTCGGGACGATGTCTTCGATTGCCGATGAGCAGTTCCGCAAGATCCTGGACAATAATATCCTCTCCAACCACTGGCTTATCCAGATGGTCGCGCCTGAAATGAGGGAGCGCAAAGAGGGATCGATCATCATCATTTCGTCGATCGGCGGGCTGCGCGGCTCGGTCGATATCGGAACCTATTGCATCTCCAAGGCAGCCGACATGCAGATGGCGCGCAATCTGGCCCATGAATTTGGCGATGATAATGTCCGGGTTAACTGCATCGCGCCCGGCCTGATCCGCACGGATATGGCGCGCGCGCTCTGGGAAAATCCCGACACAGAAAAACGCGTGACGGCGACCACACCGCTCCATCGTATCGGCGAACCGCATGAGATTGCGGGCGCTGCCGTCTATCTCGCATCCCCTGCCTCCACCTATATGACCGGCCAGGTGCTCGTCGTGGATGGCGGCCGCACAGTCTAACTGAAGGATCCAATATGAACCGCTTCGACGGAAAATCGATCATTGTTACCGGTGCAGGCTCGGGCATCGGCCGGGCGACCGCGCTCCGCTTTGCGGCCGAAGGAGGCAAGGTGGTCGCAGCGGACAAGATGCCAACGGTCCATGAAACAGCGGAGATGATTACCAGCGATGGCGGCACGGCGATCAGCGTCGAGATGGACGCGGGTAGTGAAAGCGAAGTCCAGGCGCTGGTGGAGAAGGCCGTCAGCGAACATGGCGGGTTGGATGTCCTGTTCGCCAATGCCGGGATCACCGGCGGACTGCCCGGGGGTCTGTTCGATGCCGATGCAGAAAGTTGGGCCGAAGTCTTGCGCGTCAATCTGATCGGCCCGTTCCTGGCGATCAAATATGGTGCACCGGAGATCGAGAAACGCGGTGGCGGCGCGATCATCTGCACCGCCTCTGTTGCCGGTATCCGTTCAGGCGCGGGGCCGTGTTCCTATTCGGCGTCCAAGGCCGGCGTGATCAATCTGGTGAAAACTGCGGCGCAGCAAATGACGAGCAGCAATGTGCGGATCAACGCGGTGTGCCCGGGGATCATCGAGACCGGCATGACCAAGCCGGTCTTTGATTTTGCGCGCGAAAAGGGCGTTGAAGGCAAGATCGGCCAGCTCAATCCGCTCAAGCGCGGCGGGCAACCTGAAGAGCTGGCCGGTGCGGTTACCTTCCTGGCGTCCGATGATGCGAGCTATGTGAATGGGCAGGCGATCGCCGTTGATGGCGGACTATCCTCTTCGCATCCCGTAACCCGTCAACTTCCAAAACAGGCAGCACATTAATGGCTCAGGATTTCTTCGCAGGAAAAGTCGCGATCGTAACCGGCGGGAGCCGGGGGATCGGCGCATCAACGGTTGAAAAGCTTGCCGAGCGCGGCGCGCGGGTCGCGATCAACTATTCGTCGAGCAAGGACGAAGCCGAGGCGATGGCGCGCGAGATTGGCGACAATGCAATCGCGGTGCAGGCCAATCTGGCGGCTGGCGAAGCCGAAAAGCTCGCCGAAGCGGCGCTCGCGAAATGGGGCCAGGTGGATTTGCTGGTCAACAATGCCGGGACGACCAAATTTGCCAATCATGAGGATCTGGACGCACTGTCTGCGGACGATTTTCTTGACATCTACCGCCTTAACGTCGTCGCCGCTTATGAGATGATCCGGGCCTGCGCGCCAGCCATGCGCGATGCAGGCGGGGGCTCTGTCGTCAATGTCGCCTCGATTGCCGGCACCCATGGTATTGGATCGTCGGTTGCCTATGCCGCGTCCAAGGGCGCGATGGTGACGATGACGAAATCGCTCGCGCGGTCACTGGCGCCCGAAATCCGGGTCAACGCCATCTGCCCCGGCTATGTCGGTACCGGCTGGTTTGCAGACCGGCTGGGCGAAGAGGGGCTCAAGGCAATGAACGAGATGATTGCCAGCAAGGTGCCGCTCGCACGCGCCGGACAGGCTGAGGATATCGCCGATGGAATATTGATGTTCCTCGACGATGCATCCCGTCTCGTGACCGGTGAAACATTGTTGCTCGACGCCGGGTCGCATCTCGACCTGAGACTATCGCGCCGTCCCGGCCAGGAGATTTGATCCATGAAATACCGCCAGCTCGGCTCGAGCGATCTTGAAGTATCGGAAATCTCGCTCGGCACCTGGCTGACCACCGGTGTGGGTATCGAGAAGGATCAGGCAGTTGCCTGTATCAATCGCTGCTTCGATCTCGGGATCAACTTTATCGATACGGCCAATGGCTATGGCCGCGGTGCATCGGAAACGGTGATTGGCGAGGCACTGTCGGGCCGTGCGCGGGACAGCTATATTCTTGCAACCAAGGTCTTTTTCCCGATGACGAAAGAGGATCGCGGCCTGTCGCGCGCGCAGATCCTGAAGCAGATTGATGCATCGCTTGCGCGGCTGCAGACCGATTTTGTCGATCTCTACCAATGCCATCGATATGACGAAGATACACCGCTTGCCGAGACGATGGAGGCGCTGACCGATATCGTGAAGGCCGGCAAGGTGCGCTATATCGGCTTTTCCGAATGGGCGCCGGACCAGATCCAGGCGGCACTGGATATGGCGCCGGAGATGGAAAAGTTCGTCTCGAGCCAACCCCAATATTCGCTGCTCTGGAGGCGACCCGAAAAAGCCGTGATACCGCTCTGCAAGGACAATGGCGTGTCGCAGATCGTCTGGTCGCCGCTCGGCCAGGGTGTGCTCACCGGCAAATATGACGCCGATAGCCCGCCACCCTCCGATAGCCGCGCCGCGAGCGATGATATGGGCGGCTTTATGGAACGGCTGATGCGGCCCGATGTCATTCGCGCGGTCGATACGATCAAGCCGCTGGCCGCCGAAGCGGGATGCAGCATGGCACAATTCGCACTCGCCTGGGTGCTGCGCGAAGCCAATGTTGCCTCGGCGATCGTCGGCGCAAGTCGGCCCGAGCAACTGGATGACAATGCCGCGGCCAGCGGGCTCGAAATTGACCCGGCCCTGTTTGCCAAGGCCGAAGAGATAGTGGGCGCCATTCCGCGACCCTAGAATAGAGAAACAACATGAATTTACAGCAGATTTTGGCGAGTTTTGCGCCGAGTGACGATGGGCATAATGTGGACATCCCGCCCTCCTGGATGCAAGGGCGCACCGCTTATGGCGGTCTAAGTGCGGCCATCGGCCTGCATGCAGCGCAGCAGTCGGAAGAGGATCTGCCGCCACTGAGGTCGGCACAGATTTCCTTTATCGGTCCGCTGGCGGGCAGCGTCTCGGTCACGACAAAGTTGCTGCGCCGTGGGCGGACAGCGGCCTTTATCCAAGTCGATATCATCAGCGAGAAGGGCCTTGGTGTCCGGGCCATCTACGTCTTCATGCAGGCGCTCGATTCCGAGGTTGATTATGCCCATCATGACGCGCCCGATATTGGCGCACCGCCGGAAGGCGAGGAGCTGCGATCCGGTCCGCCGGAATATTTCACCAGCAATTTCGAATATCTCGAAAGCCGCCATCCGGACGCTGAAGGCAAGCCGCGTTTCACCCGTTGGCTGCGTTTGAAGGAGCGGGATGGACTCGATCCGATGATCGAATTGATGGCGATGGGCGATGCCCTGCCACCCGCCGCCGTTGCGCTGCAGTCTCGCGGCGCGCCGGTCAGCTCGATCAACTGGTTCGCCAATGTACTCGAACCCAAGCCGCTAACCGAAAATGGCTGGTGGCTGGTCCAGACGGAAAGCGACATGGCCCGCCACGGCAATAGCAGCCAATATAACGGGCTATGGTCGTCCGACGGAACGGCCGTGCTGTCGGGAATGCAGAGCGTCGCGCTGTTTAGCTAAGCGGCGGCGCCCTCTTCCTCACCCACACCGAAATAGAGTTTCGGCAGGTCCTTTTTCAGGATCTTGCCATTGGCGTTGCGCGGCAGCGTCTGTTCGACAAAGACGATCTTCACCGGGATCTTGAACTTGGCGAGACGTTCGCCGACCCAGCCCTGAAGCTCGGCTTCACTGACATCAACGCCCGGCGAACAATGCACCACCGCGGCCGGCTCTTCGCCCAGCTGCTTGTGCGGCAAGCCGATCAGCGCTGCGTCGGTCACGGCCGGATGATCGTAGAGGACATTTTCGACTTCGGATGAGTAGATATTCTCGCCGCCGCGAATGATCATGTCTTTCGCTCGATCGCAGATATAGCAAAAGCCTTCCTCATCGAGCTTTGCGAGATCGCCGGTGCGGATCCAGCCATCGACAAAGGTTTCTTCATTGGCTTCGGGCTTGTTCCAATAGCCTTTGACGACCATCGCGCCATAGGCCCAAAGCTCGCCAATCTCGCCGGTCGGCAGCTCCTCGGTGCCGTCTTCCGACATGATTTTGAGCTTGGCGACCGGTACACATGGGCCGCAGCTTTCCGGGCGATTAAGATAGTCTTCAGCGCTATGACCGGTCACCGATCCAGAGGTTTCCGTCATGCCCCAGCCCATGGCGGGTGACGAATTGAAATCGCTCTTGATCTTGCGAACGAGGTCCGGCGAGGCCGGTGCGCCGCCATAGGTGATGCTGTCGAGGCTCGACAGATCATATTGCGCACGATCCGGATGTTCGAGGATCTGCCAGGCAATGGTCGGAACACCGCCTGTGAGTGTGACTTTCTCACGCTCGATGATTTCCATTGCGCGAACAGTATCCCATTTGTGCATGAGCACGAGCTTGGAACCGCCGGCGATGATCGGTCCCATCATCGCGGTACAGCCGGTGACGTGGAACAAGGGGATCACCAGCAAAACGCACATCGGATCGGGCAATGTACCGGGAGGTGGCAATTCTTCGCCGCGGCGAACCGCGCCGCGCGTGGTTGCGTAACCGGTCGACAGCAGGTTTGTCAGCGAGTTGCGATGCGTTGCAACTGCGCCTTTGGGTCGACCCGTGGTGCCGCTGGTATAGAGGATCGAGGCATCGGTTTCCGGACCGACATCGGCGGCAGGGAAATCGGTGTCAGCAAGATCGCCCCATGTGTCGCTGGTGCCGATCAGATCGGTCAACGCGACAAGACCTTCGTCCAGATCTCCACCCGGACGGGTGACGATGATCTTTTCGATGTTCGGCAAATTTTCGAGCGCCGGCTTGATCCGTTCATAGCGTTCGCCATCGGCGATCAACATTTTTGATCCGGAATCCTGCAAGCCATATTCAAGCTCGCCACCAGTCCACCAGCCATTGAGCGGTACGGCTATCGCGCCAATCGAGAGAATCGCAAAATAGGCAACCGGCCATTCAGGCAGGTTACGAGCGGCCAGCGCGACACGGTCGCCTTTCTCAACGCCCATCTCTTTGAGCTTGTGCGAGAGGGTCGCAGCCGCCCGGAACCAGGCGTCATAGGTGACGCGCTCATCTTCGAAGACAACGAACTCACGGTCGGCATACGCCGCGCGCGACATCCGCGCAAAGTCCGCAAATGTTGGAGGAATATTCTTCCAAACGGTGGTGGGGCGGCCATTGATTTCGACCTCTTCCGTCTCAAACGGGCTGCCTTCGCCGGTCAGCGCTGCATTCGCTTGATCCAACGATACAACGGGCCAATCGGGATGGTCGGGATTCAGGTTGATGTCCGTCACGTATACTCTCTCCAAAAGAAATGGCCGGTAGATTCGCGAATCCCCGGCTTCTGCCTTCCCTTCTAGCTATGGCCCGCGGGGATTAATCTCAAGGGGATAGAGTGCTTTCCGTAACGACAGCCTTGCCAGCCCCATCCGCGATGGGCGACAAGCCAAAGAAAAACCCGGCAGGAGAATCACCAAATGTCCGTAATCAGCACCGAACGCCATGACGATGTCTTCGTCATCATTTCCAACAATCCGCCGGTTAATGCACTCGGCCAAGCTGTCCGCCAGGGCTTGGCTGAAGGCATCGACGAGGCCCTGTCCGATGATAGCATCAAGGCGGTAGTGATCCGTTGCGATGGGCGCACTTTTTTTGCCGGTGCTGACATCACCGAGTTCGGCAAGCCGCCCCAGGGCCCCGGCCTGACCGAAGCAATCGACAAGCTTGAGGCCAGCGACAAGCCAGTTGTAGCGGCGATCCATGGCACAGCTTTGGGCGGTGG
The DNA here is from genome assembly GCF_013378055.1 of Parasphingopyxis sp. CP4. Classification (NCBI taxonomy): domain Bacteria; kingdom Pseudomonadati; phylum Pseudomonadota; class Alphaproteobacteria; order Sphingomonadales; family Parasphingopyxidaceae; genus Parasphingopyxis; species Parasphingopyxis sp. CP4. Next base: position 2,802,918 of record NZ_CP051130.1, read on the forward strand.
GTGTGAGGTTGCGCTCGCCTGCCATTATCGGGTCGCCGTCGCCTCTGCGAAACTTGGCCTGCCGGAGGTCAAGCTTGGCCTGATCCCGGGTGCAGCAGGTACGCAGCGTCTGCCGCGGGTCGTTGGCGCCGAAGCCGCGCTGCCGTTGGTTGTGGTGGGCAATCCGATTCCCGCAAAATCAGCCCAGGCAATAGGGTTGGTCGATGCAATTGTCGGTGAGGACAGTCTCGCCGCCGATGCCATCGCCTTTGCGCGCGAACAGATCGGCAAACCCGTGCCGCGGTCCAGCGAAGGCACGGCCAATCGCGATGGCGTTGAAAATCCAGCGATCTTTGACGAGTTTCGCGCCAAACATGGCCGCAAGCTGCGCGGCTTCGATGCGCCAGAGGCCGGTATCCAGGCCGTTAAGGCAGCAGGTGAAATGTCCTACGAAGATGGCGTGAAGAAAGAACGCGAGCTCTTCATGGGGCTGATGTCGGGCACGCAATCGGCCGCGATGCGCCACTATTTCTTTGCCGAGCGGGCCGCCAACAAGATTGAAGGCATTGCCAGGGATATTGAACTCCTGCCGATCAAAAAGGTTGGCGTCATCGGTGCCGGCACCATGGGGGGCGGAATCTCGATGAACTTCCTGTCCGCTGGCATCCCGGTCACGATCCTCGAGATGGAGCGGGAAGCGCTCGATCGCGGCACCGGTGTGATGCGCGCCAATTATGAGCGCACGGCGAAGCGCGGGCGGATGACTGACGAGCAGGTGGAACAGGCCATGGGCTTGCTGTCACCGACGCTGGACTATGGCGATCTTGCCGATTGCGATCTCGTGATCGAAGCCGTGTTCGAGAATATGGACGTGAAGAAGCAAGTCTTCGCCAAGCTCGATGAGACGGTGAAGCAGGGTGCGATCCTTGCCTCGAACACCAGCTATCTCAACGTCGATGAAATCGCGACGGCGACCAATCGACCTGATCATGTGCTGGGCCTGCACTTCTTCTCGCCGGCCAATGTCATGAAGCTGCTTGAGGTCGTGCGCGGCGACAAGACGTCGGACCAGGTGCTCGCCACCTGCATGAAGCTGGCGAAAAAGATCGGCAAGATCGCAGTGGTAGCTGGCGTCTGCGATGGTTTCATCGGCAACCGCATGCTCAGCCCGCGCCAGCAGCAAGCCAATGCGCTGATCATGGAAGGCGCAAATTATTGGGAAGTGGACGAAGTGCTGCTCGATTTCGGTTTCCCGATGGGGCCGTTCCAGATGTCGGACCTTGCCGGCCTTGATATCGGTTGGCATCGCGATCCGACGCGCATTGAAACAGTGCGTGACGCGCTGTGCGCCATTGATCGCCGTGGTCAGAAAACCGGCGCCGGTTTCTATGATTATGACGAAGCACGGCAACGCACTCCGTCCGACGATGTGAAGAAGATCATCGCTGACTTCGCCGAGAAACAGGGCGTGGCCCAGCGTGAGATTTCCAAGGAAGAGATACAGGAGCGGCTGCTCTACCCGATGGTCAATGAAGGCGCGCTGATCCTCGAAGAGGGCATGGCGCAACGGGCCAGCGACATCGATGTTGTCTGGATCAACGGCTATGGCTGGCCGCTCTATACGGGCGGTCCGATGTTCTGGGCCGATACGGTGGGCCTCGATGCTGTGGTTGCCGGTCTCGAAAAACACGCAGCTGCACTGGGTGACAAGTTCACGCTCTCGCAATTGCTGGCCGACAAGGCTGCAGCAGGAGAAAGGTTCAACGGATGATCGAAGTCAGCGAGAAATCCGCGATCGAAACCGCCCGGGCCATTGCCAAGGGCGAGACCAGCGCGGTTGCCGAATGCGATGCGGCCATTGCCCGGATCGAAGAGCGGGATAGCGATATCAATGCCGTTATTGTGCGTGACTTCGATCGGGCGCGTGAAGCGGCGGCGGAAGCCGATGCGGCTGTCGCAGCCGGAGAAGCCCGGCCGCTGCTTGGTGTGCCGATGACGATCAAGGAATCGCATGACATCGCCGGCTTACCCACGACCTGGGGCGTGGAGATGGCGAAGGATTTCATCGCCCAGAAGGATTCGCTGGTTGTCCAACGGCTCAAAGCGGCTGGCGCGGTCTTTGTCGGCAAGACCAATGTGCCGCCAATGCTGGCGGACTGGCAATCGGACAATCCGGTCTATGGCCGAACCAACAATCCGCATGATCTGTCGCGTGTTGTCGGTGGATCCTCGGGCGGATCGGGTGCGGTACTCGCTGCGGGTATGGTGCCGCTCGAATATGGTTCGGATATCGGTGGATCGATACGCATTCCGGCCAATTATTGCGGGGTGTATGGGCTCAAGCCGAGCTATGGCATTGTTCCGTTGGAGGGCCATTATTTCCCCGGGACGGACGGGGCGGACATTCCCCTGTCGGTGACAGGGCCGCTGGCGCGTACCGCCGAGGATCTTGCGCTCGCGATCAACCTGACTTCGGATATTGCCTTGCAAGGCGCACCATCGCGCTCGCTCAAGGATTATCGGCTGTTGGTGATCACAGATACTGAGCTGGCGATTGTCGACGACGAGATTGCCCAGGCCGTGGAAAGTATCGCGGCCCAGTGTGAAAATGCCGGAGCCACGGTATCGCGATCGAGCGATCTCCTGCCGGACCTTGCGGGCCTCCACTCGCAATATCTGCACATGTTGTTGACGGTATTGGCGGTGCGCGATCCGACCTCCGAATATCCGCTACCGGACCTTCCCGGCTGGTGCGATATGCTGGACCAGCAGGCGCGGGCACGGCGGCACTATCGCGCTTTGTTTGAGGAGTTTGATGCGATCCTGTGCCCCAATGCCGGCACGACGGCGTTCCCACATACGCCTGTGCCGATGAACGACCGCAAGCTGATCGTGAATGGTGAAGAGCAGGAGTTCGGCAAACAGTTTGGCTGGGTGAGCATTGCCACCTATCCCGGCTTGCCGGCGGTCAGCGCGCCGATTGGGGCGGATAGCGAAGGCCTGCCGATTGGCTTGCAGATTATCACCGACTTCCATGCCGACCATACCGCCGTCGAGCTTGGCCGGTTGATCGGCGCATTGGGCAATGGCTGAGCGTCACGCCTCTGAAACGGCGCTGGCCTGGCTGACCCTTTTCTCGACCAGCGTGCATTTCATATTGGAGACCTGGTACCATCTCGAATGGGGCCAGCCACTTCAGGCGCTGATTGTCGACTATATCTGCGTTGCCCTGATGGTGTTGGGCGGCGTCGCGTCCTTGCGTCTCCGCCCGCGCAGTGCAGCCGGCCTGTTGGCCGCAGGCTGGGCCTTCTCGCTCGGTTTTGGCTGGCGCAGCGGCTTTGGGCGGCTGGAGCTCCGCAATAGCGGTGCGGCCAATGTGCAGGGTGAGGCGGATTTTGTGATGCCCATCATCCTCGCATCGCTCGCGGTTGTCGCGATCTGCCTGCTTTGGTCGCTGTGGCTCGCATGGCGCCAGGCGCGCGGCGTAGCCGATCAAGATTGAACGCACCCGCCCTTGTCTTTGCCCTTCAGCTATGCTTGACGTTAACGGAAACTAGCTGCGCAAAGCAGGTTAACAAAGAGGATCGAGATGGCTGGGCTTAGCGACGAACAAGTGATGCTGCGCGATATGGCGCGCGAATGGTCTGACAAGGAAAACCCGGTCAGCGCGTTTCGCAAGATGCGCGATAGCGGCCATGATGAAGGCTATGATCCAGCGGTCTATGGCCAGATGGCCGAGATGGGCTGGACCGGCATTGTCATTCCTGAAGAACATGGTGGTAGCGGCTTCGGTTTCACCGGGTTGGGCCTGGTGCTCGAAGAGCTGGGTCGCAATATCGCCGCGGCGCCGCTCGCCGCGTCCTCGGCAGCAGCAACAGCAATCATGCTCGGCGGTTCGGACGAACAGAAGGCCAAATATCTGCCCAAGATTGCGAGCGGTGAATTGGTTGCAAGCCTCGCTATCGACGAAGGCGCGCATCATGATCCCGATGCGATTGATACGGCTGTCGAAGGCGGCAAGCTCAATGGGACCAAGGCCTTTGTGGCAGAAGGCGATAGCGCCGGACTCTTTGTGGTGGCTGCCAAAGACGGTCTCTATCTGGTCGATGGCGATGCAGACGGCGTCTCCCGCTCCAGCCGCGAGGTGGTCGACTCCCGCAGCCATGCCGAGATTGCATTCACCGACGTCGCGATCGGCAATGATTCCCGATTGGCCGAAGGTGGCGATGATCTGCGCGATAAGGTATTGGATTGCGCCCGCGTCATTGCCTGCGCGGAAATGCTGGGCCTCGCCGTCCAGGCATTCGCCACCACCAATGACTATCTCAAAACCCGCGTTCAGTTCGGCCAGGTGCTGTCGAGCTTCCAAGCGCTGCAGCATCGGATGGCCGAGATGTTCGGTGATATCGAGATGATGCGCTCGGCAGTCGAAGGCGCGCTTGCCGCGCTTGATTCCGATATCGGCAGTGCTGGGCAGACGGTCGCCGCGGCCAAGGCCACGGCCAATGATGTCGTCCACCGGATCACCCATGAAATGATCCAGATGCATGGCGGTATTGGCATGACCGACGAGCATGATGCCGGCTTTTATTTCAAGCGGGCACGCGTGCTAGAAAACCAATGGGGCAATTCCGGCTATCATCGGGAACGCTTTGCCGAGTTTAATGGCTATTGAGCCGCGCACTGACACCCTGTGACGGATGACGCCGCCGATCTTGAGCGGCGCGAAGCCGAATATGAGCAGTTCGTCGAGGACAACCTTCGCGCCAATTATATAGCGCATTTCGCCCATGGCATGCTGGGGATGACGGGTTTCCGCATCCTCATGGCGCCGACCTTTCTGCCGGCCTATCTCTTTGCACTTACCGGTTCGAATTTCCTCGTTGGACTCGGCCAGGGCCTGCTTCAGGCCGGCGCGGCGGTATCGCCGATGATCAGCGCATCGAACCTTGAACATCGCACCAAGGTCATGCCGCGCGCGATCCAGATCGGCATCGCAATGCGGGTCCAGATCCTCGGCCTGGCGCTCGCCGGTTTTTACCTTACCGGTTCGATGCTGCTGTTCGCGACATTCATGTTCCTGTTCCTGCTCGGCTTTTTCCAGGGCCAGCAGCGCGTCGCCTTCCAGATGCTGCTTTCCAAAGTGATCCCGATTGCACGGCGTGGGCGATTACAGGCCTATCGCAATGTCGCAGGGGCGGGCATCGCGGCATTGCTGTCGTTCTTCGCCGGGGCCTATTTCATCGAGCAGGAAACGCTGGGCAATGGCTATGCGACGACCTTCCTGCTGTGCTTCATCCTTACGAGCCTTGGCCTCTACGTGCTCTATCGTTTCGTCCGTGAGCCCGAGCCACCGACGGTGCGCCCCAAAATGGCGATGCGCGATCGTATCCGTGAGTTTCCCGAAATCCTGGCAGATCGGGACTATCGCTGGTTCCTGATCGCGCAGCTATTCTCGGTCGCCGCGCGGATCTCGATGCCATTCTATATTCTCTACGCGGCAGAACAGATGAGCATGAACGGCGCGACAATCGGATTGCTGACCGTCGCATTTCTCGGCGCCGACACCATCGCCAATATCCTGTGGGGCCATCTGGGCGATCGCTATGGCTATCGGTTGACGATGATGCTGTCGCTGGCGATGTGGCTCGCTGCTCTATTCCTGTTGCTCGGAGCGGATGGTCCGCTACCGATCTTCATCGCCTTTTTCGGGATCGGCGCGTCCATGTCCGGCTATATGATGAGTGCGACGACGATTGTATTGGAGTTCGGCTCGCGGGACGACTTGCCGATGCGCCTTGCCCTGTCGACGTCGGCGGAAACAACGATGGCCGCCATTGGCCCGCTGGCCGGCGGCATCATCGCGGCGGCCTTTGGTTATGTGCCTTTGTTCTGGCTTTCGATCGGGCTGCTGATCATCTCGCTTGCCGTCCTCGCGCTGTTCGTTCGCGAACCGAGAACGAGGAGCTGATCAGCTAGCTCGGCAGTTGCGCCTTGTCGAACCCGTCCCAGCAGCTGTCATAATCGAGCTGCAACAGCGGCGTATCCATCGCAAAGCGTGTCGGACGGATCGGCAGGCAACTTTCGAACATGAAGGCCATCGTGTCATCGATCTTCTGTGGAGCAAGATCTGCGGCCATCGCATTTTCGGTCGACACCTTGTCTGGCCCATGGGCGCTCATGCAATTGTGCAAGGACGCACCGCCCGGCGCAAAACCACCGGCTTTCGCATCATATTCGCCATGGATAAGCCCCATAAACTCGCTCATGATATTGCGATGGAACCAGGGCGGACGGAATGTGTCTTCGCCCACCAGCCAGCGCGGCGGGAAGATCACGAAATCGCAATTCGCGGTGCCCGGGTTACCCGAAGGCGATGTCAGTACCGTGAATATTGAGGGATCGGGATGGTCGAAGCTGATCGAACCGATCGTGTTGAAATGCGCAAGATCATATTTCACCGGCACGAGATTGCCGTGCCAGGCCACCACATCGAACGGCGAATGATCCAGCGTCGTTGACCACAATGATCCAGAGAATTTCTGGACCAGTTCAACCGGCTCGTCGCTATCTTCATAGGCCGCAACCGGGGTCAGAAAATCGCGCGCATTGGCAAGGCCATTCGAACCGATGGGTCCAAGGTCGGGCAAGCGAAAGGCCGCACCGTAATTCTCGCAGACATAACCACGCGCTTCACCATCGACGAGCTCGACCCGGAATTTCATGCCGCGCGGAATGACGCAAATCTCGTTCGGCGCAACATCGAGCACGCCCATCTCGGTGACGATCCGCAGCGCGCCCATTTGCGGTACGATCAGCACCTCGCCGTCTGCATTGAAAAACGCGCGACCCTCCATCGACCGATTGGCCGCATAGAGATGGATCGCGATGCCCGTCTGGCTGTCGGCGGCGCCATTGCCAGCCCAGGTGACAAGGCCATCGACCCAGTCGAGCTCGGCTTCCGGCATCTCCAGCGGACTCCAGCGCAGCCGATTGGGTTCGAACGCCGCACCCGAAATCGGAGCCGTCTCGATCCGTTCGCCGCCCGAATAGGGTTCGAACCGGCCATGCATGGCGCTCGGCCGCATTCGGTAGAGCCAGCTGCGACGATTGTGATCGCGCGTGACGGTGAACGCGGTGCCCGAAAGCTGTTCGGCATAAAGGCCGAAGGCCGGGCGCTGCGGGCTGTTGCGGCCGTCTGGCAATGCCCCTGCGACCGCCTCGGTCGCGAATTCATTGCCGAAGCCGGATTGATATTCAAGGTCGGTCATTTTTCCCTTCCTTCCCTCTCCCCTGGTGGGAGAGGGTTGTGCAGATTTGGCAGCTTGCTGCCTAGTCGGAGCTGGGTGAGGGGGGAAGTGTTTGCGTTGCAAACACGTGCTTCTTGGTGCCGCTCACCCTCATCCAACTGCGCCTAGGCTCACAATGTTCGCCAAGGCTCCCTATCCTTCTCCCATCAAGGGAGAAGGAAGAATGTACCTAGGCTTCTTCTTTCGCCGGAATCACACCCCGATTGATCTGATCGAGCTCGATGCTTTCGAACAGCGCCTTGAAATTGCCTTCGCCAAAGCCGTCATTGCCTTTGCGCTGGATGATTTCGAAGAAGATCGGGCCGACCATATTCTCGGTGAAAATCTGGAGGAGCAGGCCGCCGCCGGTTTCCGGCGCGCCGTCGATCAGGATCTTCCGCTTGCGCATTTCTTCGACATTATGGCCATGTCCGGGGAGGCGCTTGTCGAGCAGGTCGTAATAGGTGTCCGGCGTGTCCTGGAACCGCACACCGCGGTCACGCAGCATGTCTACTGTGCCAAAGATATCGTCCGTCGACAGGGCGATATGCTGGATGCCTTCGCCCTTATAGTCGCGGATAAATTCTTCGATCTGCGAATGTTCGTCCTGGCTCTCGTTGAGCGGGATCCGGATCTTGTCATCCGGGGCGGTCATCGCCCGGCTGAACAGGCCCGTTGATTGGCCTTCAATGTCGAAATAACGGATTTCGCGGAAGTTGAAGATCTTCTCATAATATTCGGACCAGACGTCCATCTGCCCGCGTTTGAGATTGTGCGTCAGGTGATCGAGCGTATGAAGGCCGACGCTGCTGTCATCTGCCGTAGCGCCCTCGACGGGTTCGAAATCGATATCATAGATGGTGGCCGCACCGCGCTTGTCGACGAGATAGAGATTGGCGCCGCCAATGCCCTTGATCGCCGGGATGTTGAGTTCGGCCGGGCCGACCTTGCCTTCGACCTGCGTCGCGCCGCGTTCGATAGCGAGGTCCAGCGCCTTGGCTGCATCTTCGACGCGGAACGCCATGGCGTTGGCGGACGGGCCATGGGTCTCGCGAAATTTTGCGGCCTGGCCATCGGGCTCCATGTTGAGGATGAAGTTGATGTCGCCCTGCGTGTAGCGGCGGACATTCTTGCTGCGATGATTGCCGATATGGGTGAAGCCCATTTTCTCGAACAGATCGGCGAGTGCATCAGGATCCGGGCCGGTAAATTCGACAAATTCAAAGCCGTTAAGGCCCATCAGGTTTTCGGGCGGGTTTTCGGGTGGGTTTTCGGGTGTGTGGGTCATATGACTATTCCTGTAAAATGAGGTGCAAGCTTGGGAGGCCGCCGTTTCTCGCGGATTTGCGTCGGCAGGCCGGGGCGCGCGCGTATGGCGCGCGGCAGGCTAGCTCGCGAGCGAGCGGCTGAGCCGGTGGACCGTCCAATAAGCGTTGGAATAGCAGAGTCGGTTCATGCAGCGGAATATAGCGCAAGAATCCGCTTTTGTCAGGCTTGGGATGGCACCGGCGAGAAATCGTCGCGCTGCGGGCGACTAGCCGAGCCGCAGCGTGACAGTCGCGCAGAGACGGTCGGCTTGATGGACCGTGACCGTAATTTGGTCGTCCTTGGACTTTTCCGGGACCAAGGTAACGTGAAACGGGGTGCTCAGCTCGACGAATTTATCGAACTGCATCTCCCCGCCATGACAGGCCTGGACAGCGCCGTCCGCCATCTGGCTCGCAAATTGTCGGCCGATTTCTGCCAGATGCGTTGCGTTTACATGATCGCCTGAACCGCTGAGATAGGGATTGCCTGGCGGAAACCCGTTTTCCTTGGTGATAAGGCCTGGCGCAGAGGGTACATCGCCATCGATGATTGCGCCGAGCACGCTCACACCCTGATCGCCGAGCGCAACGACATCGCCGTCGACATAGGTGAACTCAATTGGGGCCGCATCTTCGGCCACCGCTTGTTTCTTTTCCTCGCGCCAGGCTTCGAAATTGCGGTTCTGGAAAACAACACCGGTGCCGGTCATCCGATAGACAAGCGCTCCATCCCGATCGAACAGCGTCAGCCGATAGCCTATCGTTCCGTCTTTACCGTCCGGTTCCGCTATGCCGTGCGTGGCATGACCGACACCGGGTTCGCCGCACGTCCATTCGGTCTGGGTGAGGGCGGTCCATTTGGTCGGATCCAGCGTTCCGCGCGCGGCACTGGCGCCACTCGCCACCCAGAAATTGACCGTCTGGACGACAATCGGGTCATGCGGATCGAGCGCGAGCCATGGCCATTTCTGTTGATCGTCGGAACAGCGGAAAATTACGCCGTCATCGTCCAGTACGTGATGAGAATGGGTGAATTGTTCGATATCGGCGATGGGCATGGCGCGCAGGATTGCAGACCCGGTCGCGCGTTACAACCGGATGCGTCTATCCAAGGACACCCTCGCGGCGCAGGGCTTCGCACTCTTCGGTGGTTAGCCCAAGCTGATCGGTGAGTACCGTGTCCGTGTCCTGACCAAGCGCAGGAGGCGCGGTGTTGCTATCCTGTGGTGATGCGGACAGTCGGAGCGGGCTGGCGACCTGCGGTATGCCGTCAATTTGCTGACCCAATCCGCGATGTTGCGCCTGGGGTTCGGCAAAGGCCTGCTCGATCGTGTTTATCGGCCCATAGGGGACATTCGCGTCGATCAGCGCGGCCGTCCATTCGGCACTGCTGCGTGTCTGCATTGCTTCGGCCAGTGGCGGGATCAGCGTGTCGCGATTTTCAACCCGCGCGCCGTTGGTTCGATAGCGCTCATCCTGGGCCATTTCGCCATGACCAACCAGCTCTGCGAAGCGCGCAAATTGGCCGTCATTGCCGACCGCCACAATGAGCCAGCCATCGGCGGTCTCAAACGGCTGATAGGGCACAACATTGGGATGCGCATTACCAGTGCGGCCCGGAGCTTCACCGGAAACCAGATAGTTGAGCGCCTGATTGCCAAGACTGGATAGCGCGACGTCGAACAGCGCCATATCGATATGCTGGCCCTTGCCGGTGCGTTCGCGTTGGTAGAGCGCTGCCAGGATAGCGGCGGCTGCATTCATGCCGGTTGTCAGATCGACCATCGCCACGCCCATGCGCCTCGGGGGCCCGTCTGCATTGCCGGTGATCGACATGAAGCCGCTCATCGCCTGGATCATCAGATCATAGCCGGGTTTGTCAGCGTCCGGACCATCCTGGCCAAAACCGGTGATCGAGCAGCAGATCAGGCGCGGGTTGAGCGCTGTCAGGCTATCGCGATCCAGGCCATATTTTGTAAGCCCGCCGCGCTTGAAATTCTCGACAACAATATCGCTCTTGGTTGCGAGCTCACGGATCAGCCGTTGCCCTTCGGGCTGGGCAATATCGATCGCGACCGATTTCTTGTTGCGATTGGCGGCCAGATAATAGCCGGCCGTGCGATCGTCACCCTCACCCAGCCAAGGCGGGCCCCAGCCGCGCGTATCATCGCCGACGCCCGGTTTTTCGATCTTGATGATCTCGGCACCCAGATCGCCCAGCATCTGCGTGGCCCAAGGGCCGGCAAGGACGCGGCTAAGATCGAGGACGCGAACGCCCGAGAGCGCTTTTTCCATTAGCCGGTAAAGGCCTGGATGCCGGTGATTGCCCGGCCCAGGATCAGCGCATGCACATCATGGGTGCCTTCATAGGTGTTCACCGTTTCCAGGTTCACCAGATGGCGGATCACATGATATTCGTCAGCGATTCCGTTGCCGCCATGCATGTCGCGCGCATTGCGGGCGACATCGAGGGCCTTGCCGCAATTGTTGCGCTTGATGAGGCTGATCATCTCCGGCGCCCAGGTGCCGTTGTCGATATTACGACCAACCGTCAGCGCGGCGTTGAGGCCGAGCGTGATTTCGGTCTGCATATTGGCAAGCTTGAGCTGGACCAGTTGGGTTGCGGCGAGCGGCCGGCCAAACTGTTTGCGATCGAGTGTATAGTTGCGAGCCCGGTGCCAGCAATCTTCCGCGGCACCCATCGAGCCCCAGGCGATACCGAACCGCGCCTTGTTGAGACAGCCAAATGGTCCACCCAGGCCGCGCGCATTGGGGAGCTTGTTTTCTTCGGGAACGAATACTTCGTCCATGACGATTTCACCGGTGATCGAGGCGCGCAGGCTCATCTTGCCTTCGATCTTGGGGAAGCTCAGGCCATCCATGCAGCGCTCAAGAATGAAGCCACGGATCACGCCGTCATCATCCTTTGCCCAGACGACCGCGATATCGGCGATCGGCGAATTGGTGATCCACATTTTCGCACCGCTCAGCGAATAGCCGCCATCGACGGACTTGGCCCGGGTCTTCATGCCGCCTGGATCGGATCCTGCATCGGGCTCGGTCAGGCCGAAACAGCCCACCATTTCCCCGGTTGCAAGCTTGGGCAGATATTTTTCGCGCTGTTCTTCGCTGCCATAGGCATGGATCGGATGCATCACGAGCGACGATTGGACGCTCATCGCCGAACGATAGCCGGAATCAACGGCTTCCACCGCCCGGGCCACCAATCCGTAGGACACATGCGAGACGCCGGCACAGCCATAACCGTCGATGGTTGCGCCCAACAGGCCCAGTTCGCCAAGCTCGGTCATGATCTCCCGATCGAATCGTTCTTCGCGAGTCGCGGTCAGAACGCGCGGAAGCAGTTTTTCCTGCGCATATGTCCGGGCTGTCTCGTAAACCATCTTCTCTTCGTCGGTGAGCTGCTCTTCGAGCAGGAACGGATCGTCCCATCGATAGGAGAATTTGGCATTTTCAGATGATTTTACAGGGGCTTCGGCATTCACAGGCTGATTCCTCGTCTGGTGTGCGGCGGCATTAGCATAGCGGGCGGATTAGCGCGACTATTGCGCAAAAAACCGCATTAACCAAAAAAGCGTGATCTGTGTCACATCCCGTTCATGCGGCGTGGGCAATAAGGGCTTCACCGGGCAGGGGCGCAGTTAGCGAATTTGTTCGGAACAAGCCATCATGGGATGCCCGGTTTTATGCGACCCGGCCGGTCTCCCATGGTGGCTTGAACCATTTGTAGCTGGGGAAAGTCTCGTCTCGGCATCAGCTTCACTGATCAGTTCCCAGTTTTCCCTCGCCTGGTCGACCAGGGCAGCGTGTTCGTCTAATCCAATTAGTACGTTACGTACTTTGTGCGCTATCGCTACGATCAGGGGAGACGATTATGAGATATGTGATTTCGATTCTGGTGATCGCGACAATGGGCATGCCAGCGGCGGCCGACGTAACTGTAAGCACGATTGTCGACGAAATTGAAGCAAGCGGCGGTGTTGCAATCGGCCCCGACGGACATCTCTACCTTGCCGATTTCGGTATCACTCTCTCACAGGCCGGCGGACAGAATATTTATCGGATCGCTGCGGATGGCAGCAGCGTTGAGGTTTTGAATTCCGAATTTGGTGGTGCGTCAGGCAATGCTTTTGGCATGGATGGTTATTTGTACCAATCCGATGTCGCGCGGGGCGAAGCCTATCGGATCGCGATGGACGGTACGCGAACGCAAATTGCCCGGGACATGGCATCGCCGGTCGGGATCGCGCCCAACGCTGATGGCACCGCCTATGTTACAAATTGCGTCACCAACCAGATACTGGGAATAAATGCCGACGGCACGACCAGCGTCCTTGCCGAAGGCGCGCCACTAAACTGTCCCAATGGTCTGGCATATGGTGGTGATGGTGCACTCTACACCGTAAATTTTCGCGACAATTCGATGATACGAATTGATCCCGATAGCGGTGAAATGCAGATTGCCGCGGATTTTCCGGGCAATGGGAACGGCCATCTCGCCTGGGCGAATGACCGCTTCTACGTCGCCAGCTTCCAAGGCGGCCGCATCTACAGCCTGATACTGGGTGGTGAGATGTGCCATCTCGCAGGAAGCGGAACCGAGGCGAACCAGGATGGCGATGGCGCTGCAGCCAGTCTCTTCCGGCCGAACGGTGTCGCAATTAGCGCCGATGGCGACACGCTCTATACCAATACCGTGCTTTCAATCGTTGGTCGTGCCGACCCGCAATTGCATCCCAATTCTCTGCGGCGTGTCGACGGGTTGTTATCGATGCTGGAATGCCCGGACGATCGCATTGTCACGGGCGAAGAGAATTCAGGCTAGGCCAGCTCTACCGCCACTGCCGTTGCTTCCCCTCCGCCGATGCACAAGCTTGCGACGCCGCGCTTGAGGCCCCGTTTTTCGAGCGCATTGAGCAAGGTTGCCATGATCCGGGCGCCCGAAGCTCCGATCGGATGGCCAAGCGCGCAAGCGCCGCCATTCACATTGATCTTGTCGTGCGGGATGCCGAGTTCCTGCATCGCAATCATCGCGACGACCGCAAAGGCTTCGTTGACCTCGAAGAGATCGACTTCTTCGATTGTCCAGCCAGCCTTGTCGAGGACCTTGCGGATGGCTGGAACCGGAGCTGAGGTGAATTTGCCGGGTTCATGGGCATGGGCGGCGTGCGCTACGATACGCGCCTTGACCGGCATGTCTTTTTCCTCCGCCACGCTTTCGCGGGTCAGAACGAGCGCGGCCGCACCATCCGAGATGGAGGAAGCATTGGCCGCCGTAACCGTTCCGTCCTTGGCAAAGGCAGGACGAAGCGTCGGGATCTTGTCTGGACGTGCATTGCCAGGCTGTTCGTCGGTATCGACGGTCACGCTGCCCTTGCGGGTCTTGATTTCAACCGGGGTGACCTCGCCATCAAAGGCGCCGCTTTCGATTGCGGCATTGGCGCGGGCCAGGCTTTCGATGGCGTAGGCGTCCTGGGCTTCGCGAGTCAGCTGGTATTCCTGGGCGGCTTCTTCAGCGAAACTCCCCATCAATCGGCCTTCCTCATAGGCATCTTCAAGGCCGTCGAGGAACATGGAATCCTTGGCCACATCATGGCCGATACGCGCACCGCTGCGATGCTTGGTCAACAGGTAAGGCGCATTGGTCATGCTCTCCATGCCGCCCGCAACGATGATATCGGCGGTTCCGGCTTTTAGCGCGTCATGCGCCATGATCGCGGCTTGCATGCCGCTGCCGCACATCTTGTTGACCGTTGTCGCTTCAGTGGAGATCGGCAGTCCGCCACTCATGCCGGCCTGGCGGGCAGGCGCCTGCCCCAGCCCGGCGGGCAGCACACAGCCCATGAATATCTGCTCGACATCGGAGCCTTCAACACCAGCCTTGTCGATCGCCGCGCTGACAGCAGTTGCGCCCAGTTCGGTGGCCTTGGCGGCGGCGAGGCTGCCTTGCATGCCGCCCATTGGTGTGCGGGCATAGGAGGAAATGACGATTGGATCGGCGGACATAAGCGACTCTCTGTTTTGCGTGAAATCTATCCTCCCCCAGATAAACCTTCGACCAACCGCTTTCCAGAGCCGATGCCCAACCTTTCATATGCGCGCGGTTATGCTAGCTATCCGCGCATATATGTCTTCAGAGGGGAATATCATGTCGCGGGTCAGCCTATTTCATGTCGCAGCCAGTGCACTCGCACTCACCATTGCCGCACCGGCTATCGCGCAAGATTCAGATGAAGCTCCGGAATGGGATGTTTCCAACCCGCCGCTGCCGACCCGGCCCGTCACGATCGATGTGACGGAAGGCACCTGGATGAATGTCGATGTCAGTCCCAATGGCCAGACGATCGCCTTCGATCTTCTGGGCGATATTTACACCATGCCGATTACCGGCGGGACACCAACCCGCATCGCCAGCGGCCTGGCCTGGGAAGTCCAGCCACGCTTTTCGCCCGATGGTTCGCGCATTGCCTTTACCTCGGATCGGGGTGGTGGCGACAATATCTGGATGATGGACGCGAATGGCAGCAATATGCGCCAGGTCACGAATGAAAATTTCCGCCTGCTCAACCAGCCCGACTGGTCGCCGGACGGGCAATATATTGTCGCGCGCAAGCATTTCACCACGGGTCGCTCGCTCGGCACAGGTGAGGTCTGGCTCTACCACGTGTCTGGCGGTGCCGGCGTTCGGCTTGTCGAGCGACCCAACGAGAATTTCCAGAAGGATCTCGGCGAACCGGTCTTCGCGCCGGATGGCGAGGGTGTCTATTTCAGCCGCAACACAACCCCGGGTAACCAGTTCATCTATGCCCAGGATTCCAATACCCAGCTCTTTGCCGTTGAACGCTATGACATGGAGACCGGCGAGCGCGAGACGATTGTCGATGGACCGGGCGGCGCGCTGAATCCGCGCCCTTCACCGGATGGGCGCTATATGGCTTTCATTCGCCGCGATCGCACCCAGTCTGTTCTCTATGTCAAGGATCTGAACAGCGGTGAGGAGCGTGCGATCTATGACGCGCTCGATCGCGACATGCAGGAAACCTGGACGGTGTACGGCACCTATCCGCGGATGGACTGGACGCCGGACAGCAGCAGCTTAGTCTTTTGGTCCGGCGGGCATATTCGCCGGGTCGATGTCGCCAGTGGCAATGCCGATATCATCCCGTTCCAAATCTCCGACACACGCGACGTAATCGATCCCCCGCGGCCGGAAATCGAAGTCGCGCCGACCAATTTCACGACCCGAATGCCGCGTTTTGCGAGCGTTTCACCCGATGGTCGGCAGGTTGTGTTTGAGAGCCTGGGTCGGCTCCACATCCGCAATATGGGTAGTGGATCGCCGCGACGCCTGACCAGCCAGTCCGACGCGTTTGAACTCTTTCCGAGCTGGTCCCGCGATGGACGGCGTATTGTCTATGTGCGCTGGAGCGATGACGGACTTGGCCAGATACGCGTGATGAATGCCAATGGCGGCGGCGATCGCGCCGTTACGAGCCAGCCCGGCCATTATCGCAACCCGCGTTTCTCGCCCAATGGCAACATGATCGTGTTTGAACAGGGCGAGGGTGGATTCCTGACCTCGGGCGATTGGTCCGAAAGGCCAGGCGTATATCGGGTCTCGGCGAACGGCGGTGCCGCAGAACGGATCACTGAGTCTGGCTCCAATCCACACTTTGGCGCGAGCGGCGATCGGGTCTTCCTGACCGTCAGCGAAGAAAATAAGCAGCGGCTAATCAGCGTCGATCTATCCGGCAATGATCGCCGTGTGCACGCATCCGGCGAGCTTGTGACCGGTTATGAGGTGTCTCCAGACGGCGACACGCTCGCATTTACCGAGAATTACAACGCGTTCGTCGTGCCGATGATGCCGGGGACCCAGGATGTCGAGCTCAAGGCGGATGCAACTTCATTGCCGATCGTACGGGTCAGTGGTGACGGCGCCTCCTATATGAGCTGGAGCAACAATGGCGACCGGCTGCACTGGTCGCTCGGCCCGACGCTCTATTCGGCAGCGGCAAACACCATCTTTCCGACATCGCCAGCGGCCGAGGGCGAAGAGCGCCCCGATTTCGTGCCGCCAGCCAGCGGTGTTTCGATAGCTGTTTCCGCTCAGGCCGACCGACCGTCTTCGCGCGTGGCGCTTACCGGTGCCCGTATCGTGACGATGCAGAGCGAAGATGGTGGCATCATCGAAAACGGAACGATCGTCATTGACGGCGATCGGATCGCGGCGGTTGGCGCGGCCGATTCAACGGCCATTCCGGCTGGCTATCAGACCGTGGACGTTGCCGGTGCGACGATCATTCCCGGTATCATTGATGCCCATGCCCACGGACCTCATGGGGTTGGCGATATCATCCCGCAACAGAACTGGCACACAATCGCCCATCTCGCCTTCGGTGTGACGACGGTCCACGATCCATCCAATACGGCGAGCCACATCTTCCCGGCTGCCGAGATGCAGCAGGCGGGGTTGATCCTCGCGCCGCGGATCTTCTCGACCGCCGAGATCGTTTATGGCGCGCGGGCACCAAGCCGCTATGCGCTGATCAACAGTCTTGAGGATGCACAGCAACATGTCCGCCGGTTGCGGGTGCAAGGTGCCCATTCGATCAAAAACTATAACCAGCCGCGCCGCGAGCAACGCCAGCAAGTTGTCGCCGCCGCTATCGAACAGGATATCGCGGTCGTCGCGGAAGGCGGGTCGCTGTTCGGAATGGATATGGCACTGATCGCCGACGGGAATACGACGCTGGAGCATAATATCCCGCAGGCGGTTCTCTACGAAGATGTGCTGAGCTTCTTCGGCCAGACCAATGTCGGCTACACGCCAACCCTGGTGGTCACCTATTCGGGGCTGGCAGCGGATCCCTATTGGCGGGCGCATACTGATGTCTGGCGGCACCCAATCCTGTCGCGTCATGCGCCGCCGCGCATCCTGCAGGCCAACTCGGTACGCCGTCCGATCGCGCCGGAAGAAGATTATGTCGATGACGAAGCCGCTGCAGCTGCCCATGCGCTCGCGCAGCGCGGGGTGCCGGTCAGCATCGGTGCGCATGGCCAGGAAGAGGGCCTTGCCGCACATTGGGAAATGTGGAGCTTTGTCCGCGGCGGGATGAGCCCGTTGGAAGCATTGCGAACCGCGACGATCGTCCCGGCTCAGGCTTTGGGCTTTGCCCGCGATATCGGCAGCCTCGAGGCTGGCAAACTCGCCGATCTCGTCATTCTAGACGCAGATCCAACCGTCGACATCCAGAATAGCGACGATATTCGCTATGTGATGATCGGTGGACGACTCTATGATCCGCTCACGATGAACGAGACGATTACCGGCAATCGGACGCGTGACCCGTATTTTTGGGAATAGGCTTAAGGTTAACATCCTCAGATTTCGACGAAACGAGTCAGGCGTGCGGCGCGCTGTTGCCGGACCGCACGTCGCTCATTCGCGCGCAATGTTGCACCGCCTATAGTCATTCCTCGAACGGCGAGCGGGGGCTTGCTGGATATTTGCGAGGAAATGTTCGCCATGCGTCTGAATTTTCGGATCGAAATACCGACCATGTTGCGACGTGCCGTTCTCACGGCATTGGTCGCAGTGCCGCTGACCGGCTGTGCGGGTTTTATCCCTGAGGCATCGGCGCAAAGCTCTTCGAGCAGCGCGCCCTATATCGCGCCACCGCCCGCCGAGACGCAGAGGCCAGAAACACAGAGACCGGCAACGCAGGCGCCTGAGCGCAGCGCGCAGACCGAACGTGCTGAAGTGCCGCAAGGGCCTTCGCGCCAGCTGACAAATGCGATCCGCGCACTCGGTGAGGATTTCAACGGCGAAGTCGGCATTGCCGTGCGCGATGTCGAAGAAGGTTGGACCGTATCCTGGAATGGCGATCGGTTCCTGCCGCAGCAAAGCGTGAGCAAGACATGGGTTGCCCTGACGATGCTCGATCGGGTCGATCGCGGCGAAATGTCGCTCGATCGGATGGTCCGGGTGCGCCCGGAAGATGCGGTGGTTTTCCACCAGCCGATGCTGTCACGCATGGGCAATGGCGGGTTTCAGGCATCAATTCGGGAGCTGTTCGTGCAGGCCATGACGCGCAGCGACAATCTCGCCAATGATCGGCTGTTATGGCTGTCCGGCGGGCCCGATGCCGTCCGCGAATTTTTTGAACGCAATGACCTGGACGGCTTGCGTTTCGGACCCGGTGAACGGGACCTCCAGGCTGGAATTGCGGGAATGACCTGGCGTCAGGCAATGGCGCGTGGCCGGGGTTTCTACACCGCACGTTCCAGCTTGGCGCAGGATGTCCGGCGCCGGGCGATGGATCGTTATCTCGCAGATCCGGTCGATGGTGCGACTGCCAATGGCATGGTGGAAGCACTGGCGCGGCTGTCCAGAGGCGAGCTGCTTTCGGAACGCTCAACCGCGCTCATGATCGAAACGATGCGTAACTCACGTACCGGTCCACAGCGTTTGTCCGGCGGTGTGCCGCGTGGCTGGCGATTTGGGCACAAGACCGGCACGGGTCAAAATCTGAACGGCATGGTCGCCGGCTATAATGATGTCGGCATTCTCACCACGCCCGATGGACGCGACTATGCGGTAGCCGTGCTGATCGGCAATACGCGGGTCGGCATTCCGACGCGCCAGGAACTGATGCAGCGCGTAATGGGCCAGGTTGTCAGCCATCACCTCCGCCGCCGCTATGAATTTTTCACCGGCGGCATCCAGACCTCGCGCTAGGCGGTATCCAGCTGGCGCGCTCCATGCTGCGCGGTCTGGGTCCGGCGAT
This sequence comes from Parasphingopyxis sp. CP4, assembly GCF_013378055.1. NCBI lineage: Bacteria > Pseudomonadati > Pseudomonadota > Alphaproteobacteria > Sphingomonadales > Parasphingopyxidaceae > Parasphingopyxis > Parasphingopyxis sp. CP4. The sequence continues at coordinate 2,822,304 of NZ_CP051130.1, forward strand.
AGGCTATTTCCGTTGACCGCTCCCGGACAGTATCGAGGAACAGCCATTCGCCGCGCGCGGCCTCCGGCGTCAATGTCACGGTCAGATAGCCGCGGCCCGACGTATCGGCCCAGCGCAGATCCGGGCTGGCTTCCACGAGCGACCGCGCAACGGTCTCGGCCGGCATCTGTGGCAAGAAGCTCTCAAAACCTGGTGACGTGACGCTGTGACCAGCCATTTCGACGCCGATATGGGCGCCGTCATGCTGGAGGTCACTGGCCCAGCCATTATGGCTATCGCCGCTCAGGACGAGAAGATTGGCCTCGCTCTCCTGGGCGGCTTGGTAGAGGCGGTTGCGGGCGGCTGGATAGCCGTCCCAGGCATCGAGATTGAGCGGCAAGCCTGCTTGTGTCGCAGCTGCCAGGAACTGCGCGCGCTGGCGGACAGCCGCATTCTCGGTGTTGGCGACGGCTTCGGCCAGCGGCAGCGGGAAGTTTATCCGCGCCATGATGACTTGTTGTGCCAGCACCTGCCAGCGGGTGCCCGCAGCCGTCGAAGCAGCCATTTGAGCACTGACCCAAGCTTCCTGCTGTGCGCCCATGATCGTCCGGCCTTCGTCAGACCAGGGTCCGTCACGGAATATGCCAAGGCTTTCAGCGACTGCGCTGCCATCACCGACGGCATTGGCGTAGTCGAGCTGCTCGCTGCGCGCCGTTATTCGCGTCTCGGGCATGATGATCGTTGCAAGATCGCCAATCTGATAGCTGTCCCAGGGCGCGTCAGAGACCGGCATCCAATCCTGATAGGCTTGCATGGCGGCCCGCTTTCGCGCCTCCCAATCGCCCTCATCGGGCTGGTGGTTCTCTGCGCCACCCATCCAGGGATCATTGGTAATCTCATGATCGTCCCAGCGCGCAATCATCGGGAAATTGCGGTGCAGGGCGGCAAGATCCGGATCGGCGCGATAGGTTGCGTAGCGCAGCCAGTAATCGGCCAATGCCAAAATCTCGGTCGAGGGCATCAAATCGCGCCCGGCGAGCGCCTGTTCCTCTGTCGGATAACGGCCCATTTCATATTCATAGAAATAGTCGCCGGTATGGATGACCAGGTCGAGATCATTGCGGTCCGCCGCGTGTCGATAGGCATTGAAATGCCCGAAACGGAAATTGGAGCAGGAGAAGACACCCAATGTGAAGGCGCTGGTCGGGCCTTCCGGCAGGGTGCGCGTCCGGCCGATTGGCGATGCCGTGCCATCGGGCGCGATGAAACGATAGAAATACCAGCGACCCGGTGTCAGACCCGCGATGGTAACCTTGGCCGTGAAGTCATGGGCATTGCGTGCTGCTGTTTCCCCGCGCGCGACAATCCGGCCAAACTCCGCATCCTCGGCAATTTCTGCCCGCAACATGGGTTCGCCTTCGGACACATAGCGCGTCCAGAGCAGGATTGAGGTCTGGGTCGGCTCACCGGATGCGACCTGATGGGTAAAACCCCGCGCAGCGAGCAATCGTGCCGCGCCCGGTGTCGCAACGGCGCCAAGGCCGAATAGGCCGGTCTGCAGAAGAAGCCGTCTGTTCATCGCGATTGTCATTCCCAGTCCCCTTGTTCTTCCGCTCTATCCCGCGATCATTGCATGGCAATGACGCCGGTCGTCACAGCTGCGTGCGCAGCGTCCACAGCTCCGGAAAGGCGCGTTTTCCCAGTGTCGACTGCAGATAGGGCACACCGGCTGTACCGCCTGTTCCGCGTTTCCCGCCAATCACCCGCTCCACAGTCACCACATGTTTGTGGCGCCAGCTCGCCATCGCATCATCCATATCGACGAGCTTTTCGGCAAGCTGATACAGCTCCCACCAGCGTTCGGTATCGCGATAGACTTCGGCCCAGGCATTCTCGACTTTGGCGCTCGGCTCATAGGCACTCGTCCAATCTCGCTCGAGCGCAGATTCGGGGATATCGAGCCCGGCGCGTGCTGCAGCGCGATTGGCTTCGTCCCACAGGCTTGGGGCATTGAGCGCGGCATGCATTGCCTGATATTCGGCGCTATCCTGCTCCTGATGCTTTAAATGGCTGCCATCCTTGAGCCCGAGCATGAATTCGAACTGGCGGAATTGGGCGGACTGGAAGCCGGAGCTCGATCCCAAAACATTGCGAAAGCGCGTATAATCAGCCGGTGTCATTGTCGCGAGCACGTCCCAGCTCAGCGTCATCACCGCCTGGATCCGGCTGACGCGCGCAAACCCTTTATAGGCGGGCACCAGCGCATCATTCTGGATCAGCTCCAGCGCCTGCTCCATTTCGAAGAGGATCTGTTTGAGCCAGAGCTCTTTGGTCTGATGGATGATGATGAACAACATCTCGTCATGCCGGCCAGAGATCGGATGCTGCGCGGAGAGAAGCGGATCGAGCGCGAGATAGCGCCCATAGGTCATGTCATCAGCAGATTGGGTCATGGCCGGTATCTAGCCCGAGCGGAGCTTCGCCGCCAGTGGTGCGGCACGGGAATTCCTGGCTTTAGATTCGCTCTGCCTGACTGACGACTTCGGCGGCGCGGAGGGCGGCGAGAATGCGCATCAGATGGGCGCGGTTATGCACTTCGATATCGACGCAGAAGCTGTGGAAGCTGCCGTCGCGATTCTCGAGCTTCACATTGAGGATATTGGCGCCATGAGTCCCGTAGATGCCGGCCATCACGGCAAGCGATCCCGGTTCATTCTTGAGCACTACCCGCATTGGTGCGGTGCCGCCGTCTGATCCATCGCCCCAATTGACGGCGAGCCAATCGGCATCATTACCGTCTGCCAATGTGTCGCAATCGATGGTGTGGATCTCGATATCCTCGCCGGTGCGCCGCAGTCCGACGATCCGATCGCCGGGAATAGGATGGCAGCATTCGGCAAGCTGGAAGGCCACGCCGGGTGTCAGTCCCTTGATCGAGATGGCCTGGCCCTTGGGTGGCACGGCGCTGTGCAGGTCACCTGTACCCATGCCCGGCATCAAGGCTTCCATTAGCGCGCGATCATCGATCTCCTTGCGCGCGATCTTTTCCATCAGCGCATCTTCCTTGGCGAGCTTCAGCCGCTTGAGCGCTGCCTTGGTCGCGCCACGGCCGAGCGGGGCGGGGAGGCGCGCGACCACCTGGTCGAAGAGTTTGCGGCCCAGTGAGATGGTTTCGGCTTTTTCCTTCTGACGGACGAAACGGCGAATGGCCGCCCGCGCCTTACCGGTCACGACAAAGCTGAGCCAGCCGGGATCGGGATGTTGATTATCGGAGCGCAGGATGCGAACCTGATCGCCATTTTCGAGTTGCGTGCGCAGCGGCACGACCCGGCCGTTCACCTTCGCGCCGACCGTCTGCTTGCCGAGATCGGTATGCACTTCAAAGGCGAAATCGACAACCGTGGCGCCCTTTGGAAGCTGGATCAGCTCTCCTGCTGGCGAGAAAGCGAAGATGCGATCTTGGTACATCGCCATGCGCGTATGTTCGAGCAGCTCTTCCGGGCTTTCGGTCGTCTCGAGGATCTCGATCAAATCCCTAAGCCAGCTCGCCTGGCCATCCGGACGGTCGCCCTGCTTATAGCTCCAATGCGCAGCCAGCCCGTTCTCGGCCTGTTCATGCATGGATTGGCTGCGAATCTGGATTTCGATCCGCCGATCTTCGCCATATTGGATCGAGGTATGGATCGAGCGATAGCCGTTGCGCTTGGGCGTCGAGATATAGTCTTTGAAACGGCCGGGAACCATGTGCCATTTTTCATGCAGGATGCCCAGCGCCTGATAACAGGCAGCCACATCAGGAACGATCGCACGGAACGCCATAACGTCGGTTAGCGTTTCAAATGAGACATGGCGCTCCGCCATTTTCCGCCAGATCGAATAAGGGTGTTTCTCGCGCCCCGTGACATCGGCATCGACGCCATGGCTGCCGAGCACCAGTTTCAACTCCTCGGCGATCCGGTCAATCGTCTCGCCACCTTCGCCTTCGCGCAAGCGATCGAGGCGGGTGGAGATTGATTCATAGGCATCAGGCTCGAGATGCTGGAAGGCGAGTGTCTGCATCTCCTTCATGAACTCATACATGCCGATTCGCTCAGCCAGCGGCGCGTAGATGTCCATCGTTTCGCGGGCGATGCGGCGGCGTTTCGCCTCACTCTTGATGAAGTGCAGCGTGCGCATATTGTGAAGCCGGTCGGCCAGCTTGACGAGCAGCACGCGGATATCGCCGGACATGGCGAGCAGGAATTTGCGCAGATTTTCGGCGGCGCGCTCGGTATCGGACTGCGCCTCGATCGTCGACAGCTTGGTTACGCCGTCCACAAGCCGGGCGACATTCTCGCCAAACAGGTCTTCGATCTCGTCCTGCGTGGCGACGGTATCTTCGATTGTGTCGTGGAGGATCGCGGTCGCGATCGTCTCATCATCGAGCCGCAAATCCGTCAGGATACCAGCGACTTCAATGGGATGACTGAAATAGGGGTCGCCCGAGGCGCGTTTTTGGGTGCCATGCGCATTGACCGAAAACACATAGGCGCGGTTGATCAGAGCCTCGTCAGCCCCCGGGTCATAGCTTTTGACCCGCTCAATCAGTTCATATTGCCTCAGCACCCGGTCAATTTGGCCGGGTGCTGAGATATTGCAACCTTAGAATGGTTACGGGGGGCTTAGCTGGCTGCTTCGTTGCAAGCGGCGAGGGCTTCTTCCGACATCGCTTCGCTGTCGACGATGAAAGCCGAAACCGTGCCGAGTTCGCGAACCAGCGAGTAGCAGGTGTTGGCCGCGCCGCTGCGAGCCTGGTCGGTGGCACAGTCGGTGCCGTTGCAGACCCAAGGTGCGCGGCGGATCACATGGACCCGTTCGTCAGTCGCTTCGGTGAGGGTGGCCCGATACACGGTACCGGCTTGGGCGCCAGTCGCGGTGAACAGGAAGGTTACGGTGGCCAGGGAGAGGAGGATGGAGAGAGTGCGTTGCATGGTAGAAGTCTTTCTTAGGAGAGGGGAGAAAGATGGATTGGATCAGGCGGCAAGCACCGCCAGCACAACTGTCGTGGCTGCAAAAGATACAAGGGCAGAAAGCGTTTCTCGCATTTTTGTTAGGCCTTCATTTTAAGTTGCGAATCACTACCTAGTAGATTCAGTTTTAGGTTGCAACTAAAAACGTTTTCCTGCACAGATATTTTGCGAATCCGCTTTTATGCAGTAGGCTGACCTCATCATGGGCAAACTCAGAGAACCTCTTGCCGAGTTCGACGACGACGAATGCGGCCTCCCCTGCGCACTGCAAGCGATGGGCGAACGCTGGTCATTTATGATCCTTCGCGCCGCTTTCAACGGCCTCAAGCATTTTGAAGAAATGCAGTCGAATCTGGGAATTGCGCGCAATATTTTGGCGAACCGCCTCGGTCGTTTGGTCGAGAGTGAAATCCTCGAGCGACAGCCTTGCCCGGATGATCGCCGCAAGATTGAGTACAAGCTCACCAAGAAAGGCGAAGCGCTGCTCCCCGCAATGATTGCGCTGCGCCAATGGGGCGAGCACTGGGGCACGGGTGTTCCATCAAATCCGGTATTATGTGATGAGCGGGATCGGCAACCGGTTCAGAAGATTCACGTCCATGCGCATGACGGGCGACCGTTGGAATGGCATGACCTGCTCTGGGTAGATCAGAGCGAAGTTGTTGCCGAAGCGGCCGAATAGACGCTCAGTTCACACCGTGCAGATATGAAAAAGGCCCGGAGATTTCCGGGCCTTTTCATTTTCCGCTCGGGAAGATTTAGCCTTCGTAATCGGCAGCCACATTGGTGTTACGCGGCGGGGCCGAGGCCGTGAGGCGAAGCGCTTCAGCCGACTGGGACAGCGAACCGACTTCATCGGGTGCTTCTTCGTCGTCAATCTGCACACGCTGCAGGCTCTGTACGAGCGACTCTTCCAGATGCTTTGGCTTAACCGTCTGGTCAGCGATCTCGCGCAGCGCGACAACCGGATTTTTATCACGGTCACGCTCAACAGTCAGTTCGGCTCCACCGGAAATCTGACGGGCACGCTGTGCAGACAGCAGCACCAGGTCAAAACGGTTCGGGACTTTGTCAACGCAATCTTCGACGGTAACGCGCGCCATGGCTTGTTCCAATTATCAGTAAGTCGGGAAGGCCGGCGAAATAGGCACGAAGCGGCGCTTTGTCAAGAAAATCCCCGTCTTGCAGGGGTCGGGCTTCCCGGCCTAGAGGAGAGGCTATGGCCGATCAGGATATGTCTCGTCATGGGCTTCCCGATGTCGCCGGACACAGTTTTGCGCTGATGCCCGACGGGCCTGAGCGCTTGGATGGCTTGATCGCCCTCATAGATAATGCCCGGTCGAGCATTCGCCTCCTTTTCTACATCTTTGTCGATGATGAGGCCGGCACACGGGTTCGCGATGCGCTGATTGCTGCGCATGAGCGCGGCGTGGCGGTGTCTCTGCTGGTCGATGGATTTGGCAGCGCCAAGGCCAGCGATGCGTTTTTCGAGCCGTTGATCAACACGGGGTGTGGTTTTTGCCGTTACGAGCCCAAGCGCACGCGCCGCTATCTGATGCGCAATCACCAGAAGATGGCGATCGCTGATGAAGCCAGGGCCATGATTGGCGGCTTCAATGTCAAAAACGGCTATTTCGCGGCCGAGGGCAGCGAGGCCAGCGACGGATGGCGAGACCTTGGCTTGAGGGTCGAAGGACCGGCTGCCGCCCGTCTCGCCGCCTATTTCGATGATATCATTGCCTGGTCGAGCGATCCTCGATCCAAGGTGGAGGATCTACGCGCATTATTGCTGCGGCATCACGAGCAGGATGGCGATGTGCGGCTATTGCTTGGCGGTCCGACGCGCGAACTCAGCCCCTGGGCGCAGACGTTGCGCAACGATCTGGGCGGTGCGGAGAAGATTGACATCGTCGCTGCCTATTTCGCGCCCTATGCGCCGCTCCTCAAGCCCATCAGTCGCACCGCGGAGAAGGGGAGAGCGCGGGTGATTACGGCCGCAAAGTCCGACAACAGTGTGACGATCGCGGCGGCGCGCAATCGCTATCGCTATCTGCTGCCGCATACCGAGGTTTACGAATATCAGCCAATGATGCTCCACACGAAGCTCTATGTCGTCGATGATCTCGTCTATATCGGTTCGGCGAATTTCGATGTGCGCAGCCTATATCTCAACCTTGAGGTGATGCTGCGAATTCGCAATCCGGTCTTTGCCGATGCCATCCGTGCCTATGTCGACCGCGAGATTGCCGATTGCGAGCGGATTACGCCCGAGCAATATGCGCGCAGCCGCGGGCTATGGACCCGAATCAAGGGGCGGTTATCCTATTTTCTGATGTCCGTACTGGATTATAACGTCACGCGCCGCCTGAATTTCGGGCTCGACGGCCAATAAGCTAGGCTTCGTTCTTCCAGCCCCAGAACAATACGGCTGGCGGGATATTCCACCACTCACGATCCTTGTCGATCCGATCGAAATTGGGCTCGATAAAGTCGCGACATTTCGGTGAGAATTGGTAGACAAGAAATGCGCCGCCGGGCCTCACCACGCGTCCAGTGGCCGCGCCGATCTCATCGCCGACGCCATCAGGAAGGGTGGAGAAGGGCAGGCCCGACACGACATAGTCCGCCTTGTCAAAACCCTTTTCGGCTATGATCGATTCCACATCCGCAGCCGAGCCATTGACCACATGAAAGCGTGGATCGCGGATCTCGCGGGTCAGATAGTCGACAAAGTCAGGATTGGTATCGATCGCAATCAACGTTGCGTCAGGCGCAAGGCGGTCGAGAATGGGGCGGCAGAAGGTGCCGACGCCAGGTCCATATTCGACAAAAAGCTTGGTGTTTTCCCAGTCGACGGGGGCCAGCATCTTGTTGATCAGTGTTTTCGAGGACGGGATCACGGATCCGACCATCACCGGATGTTTCAGAAAGCCCTTGAAGAAGAGCGCAAGCGGTCCCGGGCCCCGGGATTCCGATTTTTCTGAGCTAATGTTGGACATTGTGTCGGTCATTCGTTTCGATAATCCCGCAATAATATTGCGCTCCCGTTCGCAAATGCACGGGCCGTTGGCAAGCGATTGCTGACTATCGCTTGGATATCGTTGTGGCTAAAGGAGACGCGATGACACGCTCAGGTTTCTTCCTTTTTCCGCTCACAATTAGTGGGTTGCGGGTCTGATGGCCGGATCGCCAACCGTCCAGATTCGCCGCGACAGATTTGCGGTGTTGTTCCTTGTCATGCTGACAGCAGCGGCAGGCAATACCGCCATGCAGTCAGTCATGCCGACAATCGGGCGCGCGCTCGATATCCCGGATTTCTGGGTGTCGCTTGCGTACACATGGTCAGCGCTGCTCTGGGTTTTGCTCGCACCCTATTGGGCGCGCCAGTCGGACCGCCGCGGACGCAAGCCGCTGATGTTGCTTGGCACTTGGGGTTTTATCGCCTCGATGGCGATCTGCGGCGCAATCCTTTGGGCTGGACTGATCGGCTGGTTGCTGCCGGTTACGACCTTTATCATCTTTGCGCTGGCACGGAGCCTCTATGGGGGCTTTGGCTCGGCGGCGCCGCCGGCGGTACAGGCCTATGTGGCGGCGCGTACGGACCGGGAAAACCGCACGGCGGCGCTCTCGGTGATCGCCTCATCATTCGGCCTGGGTACGATTCTGGGTCCGGCGCTTGCGCCTGCGTTCGTCTTTCCGATGGAGGGCGGCCTTGCCGGGCCGTTATTGGTGTTTGCGCTATTGGGTTGTGTGGTGTGGCTGGCCGTCGCGCTTTTGCTGCCGAACGACACGCCACAGCATGAAGCACGGGGCACGATTTCGAGCGAGCCATCTATCGGTGGTTTATCGGGTGCAGGCGCGCCCGCCCAAGATCCAGAAGATCAGGCGCTCCCACTACCAGGAGAGAGGTTGCGTTGGCGCGATCCGCGAGTCCTGCCCTGGCTGATCGTCGGGGTGATCGGCGGGCATGGACATGCTGCAATATTGGGCGTGATCGGGTTTCTCGTCATCGACCGGCTGTCCGTGCCGCTTGCCGAGGCGCAACAGGCCATCGGTATTGTGTTGATGGCAGGCGCGGGGGCGACGCTGCTCGCGCAATGGGGGCTGATCCCGCAAATGAAAGTCCCGCCCAAACGCCTGATCATCTGGGGCTTTATCCTTGGAGCTGTTGGCTGCGTGTTAACTGGTTTTGCTACTACCTTGCATGCGATGACACTTGGTTTCGCCATCACCTCGCTGGGCATGGGCTTGTTCCGGCCGGGCTTCACCAGCGGGGCATCGCTCGCTGTGAGTCGCGCAGAACAGGGCCAGGTTGCCGGCATGGTGGCTTCGGTAAACGGTATGGCATTCATTGCCGCCCCGGCGCTGGGCGTGCTGATCTATGGCGCGTGGATGCCGCTGCCGTTCCTGGTCAGCGCAGCCTTGTTCGGACTGCTTACCATTTGGGCTGCAGTGAAGCTCGAAAACTAATAGCGCGCGATCGCCTAATGCTTGTCCTCGTTGGACGGGCTCAACATGCCAGGTGAGATAAAGCCGATCGGGTTGAGTGCCAGCGAATCCTGCTTCAGCTTGGCCGCCATCAGCTCATATTCGCGTTCCATCTCGCTGGTCACGCTGGCGCGCATATCCGCAAGTGCCAGCTCGAAATCTTCCATCCCGACGCTTTCGGCATCGATCGATCGGCGCAAGGCATAGAGGCCCGCCCGCCGGGTCAGATCTTCCAGATCGGCCCCGGTGAAGCGTTCGGTGCGTTCAGCAAGTGAGTCGAGATCAACATCCTTGCCGAGCGGCATGGTCGATGTGTGGATCGCTAAAATGCGCCGACGCCCGGCTTCTTCAGGCACCGGAACATAGACCATTTCGTCAAATCGTCCGGGGCGGATCAGCGCCGGATCGATGAGGTTGGGCCGGTTGGTGGCACCGATGACAACCACGGATTGCAGCTCTTCCAGCCCATCCATCTCAGCAAGGATCGTATTGACGACCCGTTCGGTCACCTGTGGCTCGCCAAGGCCGCCTCCGCGAGCCGGTACAAGACTGTCCAGCTCGTCGAAGAAGATCACGGTCGGTGCAACCTGGCGTGCCCGGGCAAAGAGCCGGGCGATCTGCTGTTCACTCTCGCCATACCATTTGGACAAAAGGTCCGAGGATTTCGTGGCGATGAAATTGGCGTTGGATTCATGTGCGGTCGCCTTGGCGAGCAGCGTCTTGCCGGTGCCCGGCGGTCCATAGAGGAGGAAACCCTTGGCCGGGCGAATGCCGAGACGCCGAAACGCATCCGGGTCTTTCAGAGGAAGCTCGACGCCTTCCTTGAGGCGTTTTTGTACATCATCCAACCCGCCAATATCGTCCCAGCTCACATCGGGTGCCTGGACCATCACTTCGCGCAATGCGGATGGCTGGATGCGTTTCAACGCTTCGGTGAAATCACGGCGATCGACCTTGAGTTCGTCGAGAACTTCGGTGGGTACGGTGCGTTCTTCAAGGTTCAGCTTTGGCATGATGCGCCGCACGGCTTCGATGGCGGCCTCACGCGTCAGTGCACCGAGATCGGCGCCGACAAAGCCATAAGTCTGCCGGGCGAGCGCGTTCAGGCTGACATCGGGGGCCAGCGGCATGCCGCGCGTATGGATGGCGAGGATCTCGCGTCGACCCGCTTCGTCCGGCACGCCGATAATGATCTCGCGATCGAAACGACCTGGTCGCCGCAAGGCTTCATCGATCGCATCCGGGCGGTTGGTCGCCGCGACGACAATCAGATTGGCGCGCTTTTGCAGCCCGTCCATCAGGGTGAGCAGCTGGGCAACGAGGCGTTTTTCGGCCTCGCCAGCCGTTTTGTCGCGTTTGGGCGTGATCGAATCGATCTCGTCGATAAAGACGATCGAGGGTTGGGCCTCGGCCGCCTTTTCGAAGACTTCGCGCAGCTTCTTCTCGCTCTCGCCATAGGCGGAACCCATGATCTCCGGCCCGTTGATCAGGAAGAAATCGGCATCGCTCTCATTGGCGACCGCGCGGGCAAGCAGGGTCTTGCCCGTACCGGGCGGTCCATGGAGCAGAACGCCCTTGGGCGGTTCGACGCCAAGCCGTTGAAACAGTTCTGGATAGCGCAGAGGAAGCTCGACCATCTCGCGCACTTGGTCGATCGTCTCGCCAAGGCCACCAAGATCGTCATAGGTGACATCTGCACGCCGGGCTTCGGTAGGCTCGGTATATTCGCCCTTTAATTCGACAGTGGTGTCTGCATCGATATGAACAATGCCCTTGGGCGTTGTCCCGGCAACAACCAGCCGCACTTCCTGCAGCGCATAGGCGGGCGCGTTCATCATCTGGCGCAGCTGGGGCGGCATATCGCCGCGCTCGACAGGGCGTTGGCCTGCGGTTGCGACAACATCGCCTTGCGTCAGCGGCTTCATGCCAAAGCTGCGTTTCAGCGCTTCGGTATTGCCGTGCAGTTTCAAATTGCGTTGGGCAGGTGCGAAAACGACGCGCTTGGCCGCCTGCGATTCGGTTTTCTCAACCGTCACGAAATCGCCAGAGCCGGCGCCGGCATTGGCGCGCTGCAGCCCGTCGATCCGCAAGATTGCCAGCCCCTCGTCATCCTTATAGGGGAGCACCGCCCGGGCAGGGGTCGTGCGTTTGCCAGTGATTGCAACCACATCACCCTCGGCCAGGCCCAGCGCTGTCATTGTTTCGCGCGACATGCGGGCAAGGCCGCGACCTGAATCTTCAGGGCGGGCATTGGCGACCTGCAGTTTGTGACCTTCGGTCGCGGGCGGGTTTTCGCTGTCAGCCATAAGGACTCCGTACTGTTGACGAAATCAACATAGGGTCTTGCAGGCCCGATGCGAACCATTTGACCGACGGAATATGATTTTGGCGGACCCGGGGCAAAAAAACGGGCCGACCAAAGAGGGGAGGTCGGCCCGAAGGGTCTTAGGAGAGGATGCCTGTAAGGCCCGCCCTAATTGGGTTTCATTTTGCAATTGTGCAAGTGCGAAAAGCTTGCTATGAATTGCAGAAATTGCAACTCTCTTTGCGGCCCGCCCGGACAGAAGTTGCTATTGCAGTAGGAGCGCGCTGATGCGAAGATTGCCGCCGCTAACCGCCATAGAGGCCTTTGTCCAAGTCGCACGCCTAGGATCGGTAAAAGCGGCCGCCGAAGAGCTGGCCCTGTCCTCGCCCGCGTTAAGCCGTAGAGTCCAGAATTTAGAGCATTTTCTAGGTCGCGCCCTGTTTGAACGCCGTCATCATGCGATGGTTCTAACCGAAGATGGCGAAGCCCTTTTGACGCGGGTTTCCGGTCCCCTCGATGAACTGGCGAACGCGATTGAGATGTCGACCGGCCAGGCGGATCTGGTGCGATTGCGGCTCGGAGTATTGCCACTTTTCGCATCGCAGCGCTTGATCGGCAAATTGCCCGAATTGCGTGAGCTGCATCCCGAGCTCCATATTGATATCGATACGGCAGCCCATGGCACAGCCCGATTGGGCGACGGTCTGGATGCGGCAATCACGCTGGCCCAGACAATCGACCCCGGGCTCTACTCGCGCGAGATCGATCATAATGTCATTACGCCGATCGGCGCGCGCGGGCTGACCGTGCGGGGTGTTCCGGTAACCGAACCGGAGCAGCTTGCCGGGCAAACGATCCTTTTGCACCGTGATATGCCTGAGACATTCCACTATTGGCGTAACGCCATCGGCTTTCCCAACCTGGAACCGGCAGCAGAAGACCATTTCGATTCCGGTCAGTTGATGCTGGACGCCGCTGCCCAGGGCCTGGGCGTGGCCTTCATGCTCGATTCCCATCTCCACGATGCGGCGGATGATCGGCTGGTGCGCTTGTTCGATACGAAGATTGAAAGCCCGTACAGCTATTGGTTCACCTGCCGACGGTCAGCGTTGCGCCGCAAACCGGTGAAGCTGTTCCATGATTGGCTGTTCGCGCGGGTATGTCGCCAGGCGACGGGTCAGCCAGCCGCTGGCGATTCTATTGCTGCAGCAATTTAGCGATCTCGCGGCTTACGCTGCGCGGTGACATGCGGTTCGATTGAACCATTGCTTTGTTGAGGAAACCGGGAACCACAATCGCCTTGTTCTTGGCAAGACCGGCAAGGCCTGCCTCGACAACGCGTTCCGGTTCGCCCGCGAATTTCTCAAACAAGGTGGTATCGGTCATGTTTGCACGATGGGCGAACTCGGTCTTTGTCGCACCGGGGCATAGTGCCGTCACCGCGATATTATGCGGCATCAACTCTTCATGCAGGGCCTCGGTAAGCGACAGGACGAACGCCTTGCTGGCATAATAGACCGCCATACCAGGCCCCGCCTGAAACGCTGCGGTAGACGCGACATTAAGGATTGCACCGCCGCCATTGGCGATCATGCTTGGAACGACCCGGTGGCAAAGCTGTGCGACCGCAATGCTGTTCACCTGGATCATGTCGACCTGATCGCCAATCGGCAGCATATGGAAATCGCCGCGCGCGCCAAAGCCTGCATTATTGATCAGCGTACCAATATGCGCGCCTGAATCCTCGATCGTCTGCACGATCTCATCGGCGGCGTCATAATCGCTCAGATCTTCAGTAATGACGATCGTGTCGGGACCGAGCTCTTCGGCCAGTTTATCGAGACGATCCTTGCGCCGCGCGACGAGCGCGATCTTGTCACCACGCTTCGCGCAGGCCCTGGCAAACAATCTGCCAAGACCAGCAGAAGCGCCAGTGATCAACGTATAGGGATTGGCCATATCGACAGGCCCCCGATTAGCCGACAGTCGTCGACTTGATGACGCCCGGGGTTGCCGGTGGTTCGCCTTTGGGCAGCGCATCGATATGCTCCATCCCTTCGGTAACCTGGCCCCATACGGTGTATTGGCCGTCAAGAAATTCTGCATCGTCAAAGCAGATGAAGAATTGGCTGTTCGCGCTGTTCGGGTCCTGGGCCCGCGCCATCGAGCAAGTGCCGCGCACATGCGGTTCGCTGTTGAATTCCTGTTCAAGGTTCGGCTTGTCCGATCCATGCATGCCAGTGCCCGTTGGATCGCCGCCCTGCGCCATGAAGCCGGGAATGACGCGGTGGAAGACGACACCGTCATAGAAGCCGTCCTGTGCCAGCTCGGAAATCCGGGCAACATGGTTCGGCGCCAGATCGGGGCGCAGCTTGATGACGACATCGCCGCTATCGAGCGAAATGGTAAGGGTATCGGACATGGATCGAATCTCCTGAAATGGTCGGTGTTGCGAGTGTCCCTAGGCAGCCGCGGCGCGCTGCGCCAGTCCATATTCTTCGGCTACCAGGGCATAGCTGTGTTTGCGAGCGGCATGGTCGCCCATGATATTGACGAGCATCATCTCGTCTGCGCCATATTCGGCTGCAACATCATCGAGTTGCTGATGGACTTCGCCGGCCGTGCCAAGGACGATCCGACGACGGCGGTTGGCCAGCGCATCGGGGTTTTTCTCCAACCAATCCTCGGCGGTATCAATCGAGGGCACGGGAATCAGCACATTGCGCTGGAGCAGAGCACCGAGCATCGCTGCGGGCTTGGCGAGCCGTTCCGCTTGTTCGCGTGCATCGGCAGCAATCACCCAGCTGGCGACCATGACATGCGGCTCCGCCAATCGGATAGAGGGCTTGAACCGGGCGCGATACTCGGCCGTCATGGCAGCACCGTCGCGATTGATGAAATCGGCAAAACAGTAGGGCAGGCCCGCTTCGGCGGCCCATAATGCGCTGTCCATGGATGATCCGAGCATCCAGGTTTCGGGCGTGCCGCCACCGGCCGGCAATGTGTCGGTCAGCGGGAAGAAGGGATGATCTTCGGGCAGGGTGCCATCGAAATAGGCCAAGAGCTCGGCCAGATTATTGGGGAAGTCGTCATGCGGCATGCGGCGGCTGCGATCGCGCTGCAAGGCGAGCATGATCCGCCCATCTCCACCGGGCGCTCGGCCCAGGCCCAGATCAATCCGCTCGGGTGCAAGGGCGCTTAGTAGGGCGAAAGTCTCGGCCACTTTGAACGGTGAATAGTGCGGCAGCATGATCCCGCCCGATCCAACGCGGATCCGTTTCGTCGCCAAGGCGATCGGGCCTATCAATGCTTCGGGCGCAGCACCGGCCAATGCCGGGCTCGCATGATGTTCGGCAACCCAATAACGATCATAGCCGAGCGCATCTCCATGACGCGCGAGGTCGAGTGTATCGGCGAGCGCATCAGCGGCGCTTCGACCTTCGGCAATGGGCGATTGGTCGAGTATCGAAAGGCGGTAATCTGGCATGCAGCGCATAGTAGCTGATCGGTCCGATGAGGGAAGGGCTGAGAAGAAAGGCTGACAAGCCGCCCGCTTTCGGTCTAAGTCGCTGCCGGGCATTGCATTAGGGAGGGCGCCACATGAGTGATATTGTCGCTGACACTCCCGATACCGATACCACCGAGACCGAGTTCGATACGGACGATCGGTTGAAGCCTGAATTCATCAAATCGGTCATCGATTCCGTCGAAGCGGGCGATGACGAGGCTGCCCGCGAGCTGGCCGCTCGCCTACACCCTGCTGATATTGCTGATCTTTTCGAGCAGGTCGGCCGCGATCAGCGCGCGATCCTGGCCGCCGCCTTGTCCGAGATGCTCGACGGCGAAGTCCTCGCCGAGATGAACGATTTCGTTCGCGAAGCCCTGGTCGATGAGCTCGACAATGAACAGGTCGCCGATCTCGCCGGCAATCTCGAAACCGATGATGCGGTTGCGATTATCGAGGATATGGAGGCTGGCGATCAGCGCGAAGTGCTCGATGCGCTCGAACCCGATGATCGCGCGGCGATTGAAGAGGCGCTTACCTATCCGGAAGAATCCGCCGGTCGCGTCATGCAGCGCGAGCTGGTTGCCGTGTACGAGAATATGACGGTCGGTGATGTGATCGATTTCCTCCGTGCGAACCAGGAAGACACGATGGATTTCTGGGAAATCTTCGTTGTCGATACGGCGCACCACCCGGTTGGCACCTGTGCGTTGAGCTGGATCCTGCGCACGCCGCGGCATTTCGCAATCTCCGATGTGATGAAGCGCGAGCAGACGTTGATCCCGGTGGACATGGACCAGGAAGAGGTGGCGCTCCGCTTCCAAAAATATGGCCTGATCTCTGCGGCTGTCGTGGACGATGCTGGCCGCTTGGTCGGAATGATCACGGTTGATGATATTGTCGACATCATCTCCGAAGAGGCTGGTGAGGATATCCTCCGGCTGTCGGGCGCTGGCGAAGGCGATATCAACCAGCCCGTCGGCGAAGCCTATAGTGGCCGCGTCCGATGGCTGATCGCCAATCTGGGTACGGCGCTTGTCGCGAGCATCGTCATTTCCTTCTTTGGCGCGGCGATCGAGGAGATGGTCGCGCTCGCCATCCTGATGCCGATTGTCGCCTCGATTGGCGGCAATGCCGGGACGCAGACCATGGCGGTTGCCGTGCGTGCGCTGGCGATCAACGAGCTGACGCGCGCCAATACCTGGCGCACTATTCGGCAGGAGCTGGCGGTTGCGATTCTCAACGGGGCGACGATTGCCGTGTTGATTGGCCTCGGCGCGGCATTGGTGTTTTCGAATTGGCCGCTGGGCGGCGTTATTGCCGCGGCAATGCTCGTGAATATCGTGATCGCGGGCCTTGCCGGTGTGATGGTGCCGGTTGTGCTCGATCGGCTGAAACAGGATCCTGCGGTTGCGTCTTCGGTCTTTGTGACGATGATTACCGACTCAATCGGTTTTCTCGCTTTTCTGGGCTTTGCAGTCGCTTCGGGCCTGGTCGGCCAATAGCATCCCTCGCGTCCCGAACGCTTGATACCCGGCAATCCCTCGCCCAAATGAACGCCATGGCTGCGCTGCACATCACAAAACCGGCTGTCGGCTGCGATTCCATCCAGCGTATTCGCGAGCGCCAGGCACCGCGTGTATCCGGTGGCGAGGTAACGATCACCACCCGATATCGTCCGACGCGGCACGAAGAACTGATCGGCGGTTCTATATTCTGGATTATCAAGCACCGCCTGGTCGTGCGGCAGCGTATCCTCGGATTTGTCGAGAGCGATGATGGCCGCTGGAACATTCGCCTCGATCCGAAACTGATCCCGGTGCGCGCGCGTCCGAAACGCGCGCATCAGGGTTGGCGCTATCTCAAAGGCACGGATGCACCAGCCGATTTTGACGGGGATGAAGACGGGATTGCCGAAATGCCGCCCAAAATGTTGAACGATCTCGCGCGGCTCGGGCTTATCTGAGCGCTATCGCCGGCCGAGAAAGCCGCCACAGGTGACCTGGCCGGATCCGACACTGCGGTCGGTGCAGGCCGCATCGCCCAATATCGTAACGATGCCATTGCCGACAGCGATCACCTCGGCTTCGCGATCGGCGGAGATTTCGATGCTGCCCGGGCCGTTGAGATTGACCGTGAGATCGTCGACCGTGAGGTTTGCCGCCGACAACGTGCCCGGACCTTCGACCGTCACGCGCCCGGTTTCCGCCTGGCCGCCAATCTCCATCACACCCGCACCGGTAACTGCCAGCGCCAAATTGTCGCTCTCGACCTGATTGACCGCAAGCCGCCCATTGCCGCCGAGGCTGATTGTCAGGCGACCGCCGCGCATCCGATCAATCTCGAGATCGCCGGTGCCGATCACCGTCGCCTGTTCAAGCTGGTGGGTGGTCAAATAGAGGATCGCAGATTGATTTTCACGTTCGCCGGGATAACCACCCCAGCTGTTTGATACATTGCGCCGCACCCGGAGTGTATTGCCGACGACCTGGACGGCGATCTCGTCAATCGCCCGCTGATCGCCCTCTGCGCGTGCTGACGAGCCCCTGCCGGTGGTCACGCGGACGACAAAAGGCCCATGGACCTGGATCCGCTCGAAACTGGTGACCGAATAGCCGCGCTGGGCCGCGGCCGCGGGTACCGCCAGCGCGAGCGCAAGCATTGCGGCGGTGATCCGAGCCATCATAGTCGCGCTTCTCCCCATTCGACCCAACCGGCCCATCGCGGCGTTTTCCGCATATAGCCTTGTTCTTGCTGAGCGATCCTGAATCCAGCCTGAGCGACCGCCGCTGTCACCGGGCGGGTTAGATGGCAGCCACCACCGATCCGCTTCCAGACGGGTTCAATGCGCCGTTGCCATTTTGCTACGTCGATGTCCGGCGCTGCGCCATGTTCGCAGAACAGCAATTGACCGTCTGGCTTCAGAACACGCCGGGCTTCGACCAGCGATTGCGCTTGATCCTGGACCGAGCAGAGGGTGAAGGTGGCGAGTACGGTGTCAAAACTCTCATCCGCAAAGGGTAGGTTTTCGGCCACGCCCTCCTTGATATCGAAGTCTATGCCCTCGGCCTTTGCCGCATCGCGCGCGCGGTCAAGCAATCCAGGCGAGGGGTCAACGCCGTCAACGCTGGTCACGCGGGAGCCGTCATAGAGCGCAAAATTTGCGCCGCCACCGGCGCCGAGCTCGAGCACTTTGCCGTGTGCGCGGGGCACGACTTTCGCGCGTCTCTTCATGATTGGCGGCTGCGTGCAGCAAAAACCGATGAGGCGTGGCACGACATATCGATCCCAAAGTCCTGGCATACGCAGGATCGTGCCATGCGCGCGGCATCATGCCCAGTGCTAAATATTTAAGTATTGACTTAATTAAGACATTGCTTAAGTAAATGCGCATGGATGAATTTGCAGCCCTGAGTGATTCGACCCGGCGCGAGATCGTGACTCTGCTCGCCGAAGCAGACCGGCGCGCGGGCGACATTGCCGCCCAGTTCGATGTTAGTCCGCCGGCCGTGTCCCAACATCTCAAGGTGTTGCGAAACGCGAAGCTGGTGAAAGTTGAGCGACGCGGGCGTGAGCGGATTTACAGCCTGGACTTGGAGGGCCTCGCCGCAATGGAGGCCTGGGTCGAGCGGACCCGCACTAAATGGAACAGCCGCCTGGATCGCCTGGCTGCGCTGCTGGAGGAGGAAGATCGCGATGCGTGAAGACTATGGAACGCAGCTGGAGGATGGCTCGCTGCGCTTTGTGCGCGATCTGCCCGGGCCAATTGAACGGGTGTGGGACTATCTGGTCGATCCGGAGAAGCGCGCATTATGGTTTTGCGACGGAACGGCGGGCGCTAAAGCCGGCGACCCCTTTGTCATGCGTTTCAATCATGATGACATTTCGCCTGAGAAGCTCCCGGAGCGCCATGCGGGAATGCAAGGCGGCGTCGAGATGGGTGGGACGGTCGTCGAAATTCGCCCACCTGAGCTGTTCATTATGAGCTGGGACGGTGACAATGAAGAATGCCGATTTGAGCTGACGTCAAATGGCGACCGCGTGCAATTGGTGCTGATCCAAGCCCCGTCACGCGATCATGCGGATCTTATCGACATGGCCTGTGGCTGGCACGCGCATGTCGGAATCCTGATCGACCGCCTGTCCGGCGATGAAATCCGCGGATTCTGGACCGAACATGACGGGGTCGAAGACTATTATCGTCGGCTGATAAAGCCGATCGATTGAGCTATTCCTGGTTTTTCTGCCATTCCTGCACGGCCTTGAAATAGGGCATGCCGCCGAGCGCGGCGCCAAGGCCGATAATACCGCCGCCGATTGCGCCGCCGACGCCCAATATACCGTAGCTAACAACCGCGCCGACCACAGCGCCGGCGATGATCATTCCCAGCTGTGAACCCGTTGGTTTTGGCCTGTCTGCCATGTCTCGTTCTCTCCCCATTAGATCCAGGCCAGTGTGCGGTAGGTCGGGATATGATGCAAGGTTACGGTCATGTAGGTGCCATTCATACGCTGTCAGTCATGACGCCGCCGGGTCGCTGTCTTATCGGCGCTTGCCAAGCCGTTCCGCATTGGACATGAACGCGCGGCATTGGTGCCAAAAGACGGAGAGGCGCAGTGGACAAGCTGATTCTGTTGCTCGATCGGACCGCCGTCCTGTTTATCGGCGTTGCCGTTGGCGCGGTCATAGGGCTCGCTTTTCTGGGCGGCGGCGATAGCGGAGAAGCGGTGGCGAGCGCGCCCGCACCAGTTGTGGCGGCTGCTGAAACCGACATATCTGAAGCTGCCCCGATGGAATGCGCGGCCCAGTTCAATCGCAGCCTGACCAATGCGCTGGCAGAGGGCGATCCCGTGCATATCGGTGTGTTCGGAGACAGTTTTGGTGATGGGCTATGGGCGGCTCTATATCGCGGCTTTCGCGGCGAGGACGATTTCGTTGTCCACCAGTATGCCCGGCAATCTACCGGCTTTACACGCTATCGGAGCCTCAATATTTTTGACGATATGGCCGAGCGACTTGACGAGCAGCAGATCGATATCGCGGTCCTTTCCTTTGGCGCCAATGATACCCAAGGCATCTATACAGACGGCGCTGGCGCAGCGTTTATGAGCGAAGACTGGCAGAATATTGTCGGCGAGCGCATCGATGCCATCGTCCAGCTGCTCCGTGATCGCGGTTCGATTGTGTATTGGATGGGTATGCCAAAGATGCGGCGCGAGGCGTTTGATTCGCAGATTCAGCAGCAAAATGCATTTTACGCCGCACGCATGCGGCAACTCGGCGTGCCCTTTATCGACACGGTCTCGCTCACCGTCGATGAAGATGGCCAATATGCAGCCTATCTTCCTCATCCTGAATCCGGCGAGCGAACACTCGCGCGCGCCAATGATGGTATTCACATGACGGGGCAGGGCTATGGTTTCCTGACGCGCGATCTCGAGCAACGCATCCGCGGCTATGTGGATAGCGCCCGGGCTGAGGCCATGCGCGAGAGCGAACGCCGTAGCGCCGGCAATGAGAGCGCGACCGCAGGACAAGCCGAAGGATGACCTCGGCAATCTTTCTGGCGGCGTTGGCCGCTACGCAATCCGCACCGGGGACGTGCACTGAAACGCTCTGCTACGCGGAAAATCTGGCACCCTTTTTTGCACAACTCGCCGAGAGTGATCGCGATAGCGGCGATCCGATCCATATCGTCCAGATTGGCGACAGCCATACAGCGGGCGATAATATCACCAATGGCTGGCGCGAAGAATTGCGCCGGCGATATGGCCATGGTGGCCGCGGTGTTCTCGCCGCGGGCCGGCCCTATGGCGGCTATCTGACCTGGGGCGTTACCGCGTCCCAGACCAGCGGTTGGGAAGTGAATTCAATATTCGGGCGCGGTTACGCCAATTACGGCCGTCCGCTCGGCATGTCCGGATTCAGCCAGACAGCACGGGCCGAAGGGGAAATGCTTGGGATTACCGCCGACACGCCCGATCAGAGTTTCGACCGGATTATCCTATGCGCAATCAGCGAGCCAGGCGCTGGAACCCTGGTAATGCGGCTGGGCTTTGAAACGGAGCGGTTCGAGCTTGACGGCCCGGAGCGCCGGACCGTGTGCCGGACAATGGATAGTGAATATCCGCAGCTCGGCGCCTCGGTAACGACGGCAGATGATCGGGTTGTAACCGTGACCTCCTTTGCCACGATGATGCAGGAAGGGGGCGTCACGCTCTCCAATCTCGGGGTGAGCGGATCGCAACTCGTCCATATCGGGCGCGCGACAGATGAAACCGTGGCGGCCGAGCTGGCGGTCTATGATCCCGATTTGATCGTCATTGCCTTTGGCACGAATGAAGGATTTTCACAGCAGCTGTCTGCACGGGAATTTGAGGGCGATTTGCGCGTGCAGGTGAACAGGCTGCGCAGACTGGCAGGCCGCGATGTCCCGATCCTGCTGATCGGCGCTCCGGACGCCAATACGCGAAATCGTGGACTTGCTGACAATGCTGGGCCGCCAGTGCCCTGCGCCGACCCGGCCGGGGTCAATAGCGGCGGACGGCCCTGGTATACGCCGACGTTGCTCGCTGAGCTGCGGGGCCGGCAGCGCCGGGTTGCCCGCGATATGGGCTTGGCTTTCTGGGACTGGAATGCGGCCATGGGCGGGCGGTGCGGTGCGCATCGCTGGCGCAATCGGGATCCGGCTCTGATGCGCGGTGATCATGTTCATTTCAACCAGACCGGCGGCGCGCGGATCGGGCAGATGCTGTTCGCCGATCTGGAACGCGCGGCCACCGCGGTCAACGATCGTTAGCAGGGGATAATGGTGCAGTTGCGGGGCATGCGTCAGCGCACAGATCGATTGGTTGTAGAACCCTGCTGGACGGCGGGTCTGCGCTAGATGCTGTTTCCCACGCTCACCTTCGGGCTGTTCTTCCTGATCGTCTATATCATCGCCTGGGCGCTCAAAGCCTCCAATGAATGGCGCAAGATATTCCTGCTGATCGCCAGCTGGTTCTTTTATGGCGCCTGGGATTGGCGGTTTGTGGCGCTGCTGATCCTGAGCGGCTTTTTGAACTGGGGCGCAGCGCGATTGATCATCGCCTATCAAGATGATCAGAAGCGGCGAAAGCTGTTCCTGGTGCTTGGCGTAATCGCCAATCTCTGCATCCTGGGCTGGTTCAAATATTACGGCTTCTTCATGGAGCAGTTCGCGGGCTTGCTGACCGGGCTTGGCTGGGAACGTGACCTTTATATCATGCAGGTGGTACTGCCGGTCGGCATCTCCTTCTTCACCTTCCAGGGGATGAGCTATCTGATCGATATCTACAGGCGCCAGACCGAACCATCGCGCTTGCTCGATATGGTCCTGCTGATGAGCTTTTTCCCGCATCTGGTCGCTGGTCCGATCGTCCGGGCATCCCACCTTATTCCCCAGTTCCAAACCGTGCCCAAGATTGACCGCGGCATGGCGGCGATGGGGATTTTGCTAATCGTGTGGGGGTTGTTCAAAAAGGCGGTGATTGCCTCCTATCTGGCAACCGAATTTGTCGATCCGGTCTTCTTCGATCCGAGTGCCCATTCGACTTTTGACTTGATCATGGCGGCCTATGGCTATGCCGTGCAGATCTATTGCGACTTCTCGGCCTATAGCGACATGGCGATCGGGCTTGCCGCGTTGCTCGGCTATCGCTTCCCGCACAACTTTAACCAGCCCTATCGCGCCACGTCGCTGCAGGATTTCTGGCGGCGCTGGCACATCAGCCTGTCGAGCTGGCTGCGCGATTATCTCTATATCTCACTCGGCGGCAGCCGGCATGGCCGGGCACGGCTCTATTTTGCGCTGATGACGACAATGCTGCTCGGCGGTCTCTGGCACGGGGCGAGTTGGAACTTCGTGATCTGGGGCGCGATCCATGGCGGTGTGCTGGTCGCCGAACGGCTGTGGCGCGAATATCGGCCGGACCATTGGCCTGTCCTCCCCGCTGCTGCCGGGATCATCATTACCTTCCATATCGTGACGCTCGCCTGGATTTTCTTCCGTTCGGCGACCTTTGGCGATGCGAGCCAATATCTGGCCGGTATCGCCGCCTTTGATTTCTCGGCAACCACCCTCACCCCGCTTGGGCTGGTGCTGATCCTCTTCGGAACTGCGCTCCACGCTCTGCCGCCCGACGCAATTCAGCGCGCGGCGGTGCGCGTGCGGACGCAATCGGCGGCATTGGTGGGCCTTGCTACCGGATTTCTCATTCTCATCATCGACGCCATGCGGCCCGAAGGCGTCGAGCCCTTTATCTATTATCAATTCTAGGCGGAAAGGAGCCCGATGACAGACACTGACGCATCACCGGCCAAGTCCGCCGAAAAGACGCTTCTGACGACGGTGGGTAGCGATGCCAATATGACATCGCCGGTCGATCTGCCGCCGATGGAGGGCGAAGACGGTGGCGGCCTGTTATGGACATCGACGGTGATCGCGATAGCCACGGCCATACTCCTGCTGTTCAATGCAGATGCAATGCGCGGCTGGGCCTATGATCTTGAGCCTGGCCCGGAAAGCGAGCGGGTGATCGCGATCAGCGATGGCTGGTATCAGCAGACCGAGCGTTTCTATCTCGATCGGCCCGTCGCGGTGATGAGCGGTTGGTGGGATGGCATCAAGGCGCTGGAATTCGGTTCGAGCGCGGATGAGGCTAGCGGTGAGGATGCGTCGGAAGAAGCGCCGGCTCCGCGTAACACCGACAGCCCGGGCTTCTCCCCAGAATAGCAAAAGGCCGCCTTCCCTAGTTGAGAAGACGGCCCCTGCGACCCGGTGAGAGGGGGATCTCTACCGGTAGAAAATGTGATCTTCGATCTGCGTAACCCGCGGACGCGTCCGATGGAAGCGGGGGTTCACATAGGCGGCGTGATAAAACACCGCTTCACCGACAACGGGATCGCTGATGGCGTTCCGCGCATCGATTGCGACCTCAAGGGCGTTGGCCCAGCGCTGATCGTTACGGGACGGATTATATGCATCCGTGTTGAAGAACTGGCCGCGCTGATGAGCGACGTCACAGATCGTATTCGGGAAGTTCGGCGAATTGACCCGGTTCATGACGAGCTGCGCCACGGCGAGCTGGCCCGTCATTGATTGGTTGGCCGCTTCGTGGCGAACGATCTTCACCAGGCAGAGCAGGTCGCGATCGACGGTATCGTTGATCGCTGCAACTTCTACCGTCTCGGTGTCAGTTTCTTCTGCGAGCTCAGCCTCTAGCGTTTCGTCGGTAGCTTCTTCGAGCAGGATGACCGGCTCGACGATCTCCGCCGTATCGGCAGTCACTTCGGTTTCGACGCCGCTGGCGGCGAGCAATGCGCCGTCGGCTTCGTCCTGGATCTCGGCTTGGCTTTCAAAAGCAAAACCGGTCGCCATTGGCAGTGCAGCAACAGCCGCAGCAGCAACAGCCGACATTCCAAAAATCACTCGCTTACGTCCAAAGGACATAAAATCTCCATTACATGCGCCAAATGGCGCGGGCCTGCGCCAAACAAACTCAAAACTATATGCTGACCCGCTTTGCATTTCACGGCTTGCAAGATGCGCCCGACATTTGGCGCACCTGTGCCTTGTTGAGGATATATTTGTATTGTGCGCTGCAGCATTACAACCAGATTACGATGAGTTGTGAATCCAACACGACGACTTGCGCAACAAAATTACAAGAATTTAGAAGCGCCAAAATCTCTAAGCTCTTGAAATATATAAACCCTTAACCAGTTGCATTCAGCAACTTGGTGAAAAACAGATGAATCATGGTAAATCCACCGCCTGTGGTTGAATCGACTCGCCGAGCAGATGGAGCCTCTGCTATTTTTCGCTCGAGAATCAGAATTTGCCGATTCTCCAGAGCCTGAAAAGGGGGATAATGCAGCGATCCCGGTTCACGACTTTGATGGCGATCGCATTGGCGGTCGGCACCGGCCTGGGTTCATGTACTCAAGCCGTTACCGCGCCTGTCCCCCTGCCAGCACCAGCCGCCGAACCGACGCCGATGGAACCGGAATCCGAACCGGAGCCTGCTGAACCTGCTGAGCCGGCGGTGCCGGGCGTAACCGATGGGGCAGGTGCCGGAGCGGTTGCGAATGGCCTTGCCGAGACAAGCCCTGTGGTTGAAGAACCGCCCACCTATCGCATCATTGGTGTCGGCGACATCATGATGGGCAGCGATTGGCCACAACCCGGCATGGACCCACGCGTTACACCGAACGGCAACCCGGCAACGGTTATGGGCCCCGAAATGCTCCAGCTCTTTCAGTCTGCCGAAGTGGTCTTCGGCAATTATGAGGGCACGATCCACGCGAGCGATGCAAATGCCAAGCGGTGCGGAAATCCTGAATTTTGCTATGTGTTCCGCAGCCCCGCATTTCATGCCGATTATCTGCAACGCGCCGGCTTCACCCTGATGTCCCATGCCAATAACCATGCGCGTGATTTTGGTGAGACAGGCCGGACGGCCACCGTAGCCAATCTGCGCGGCGCCGGAATTGCGGTTGCCGGCGGTGATCGGGACGGCATGCGCATTGCCGTGCAGACATTGGAAGATGGGCGCCGGGTGGCGCTTGTCGCCTTTGGTCATAATCCGGGTCTGCTCAGCGTCCAGAATTACAGCCGGGTGGCTGAGATGGTTCGGTCCGCAGATGCGCAAGCCGATATCGTGATGGTGTCCTGTCATATTGGAGCAGAGGGCGCGCGCCATGATCGCGTGACCCGCCAAACCGAAATCTATCTGGAAGAAGATCGGGGCAATCCGTTCCGCTTTGCGCGTGCCGCCGTGGATGCGGGTGCCGATATCGTCTTTTGCCACGGTCCCCACATTCCGCGTGCGATCGAAGTCTATCAGGGGCGGTTCATCGCCTATAGCCTTGGCAATTTCTGGACCTATGGCCGGTTTAACCTGCGCGGCCATAATGGCCTTGCGCCGATCGCCCAACTGGATGTGGATGCAGAGGGTGCATTGGTTGCAGCGCAGATCATATCGGCGCGACAGGACAGGCCAGGCGGACCGTATCTCGATCGCAGCAATGCGGCAGCCCAGCGGACGGCCGTGCTCACCGCGCGCGATTTTCCCGAGGCGCGTGTGACAATTGCAAGCGATGGAACGCTAGGCTGGCCGCGCTAATCCTCGGTCCGATCTTCTAAGGTATCGAATTTGTCCTTGCGACGATTGCCGAACAGCATGCGCCGTTCCAACCGTTTTCCGAGCGCAGCATAATAGGCGCTTAAAAAGGCGTAGGAATCCTCTTCCTCGCGCCATTCCCATCCGATCTTGCCGCGTATCGTGGCGGCGACATTCTCCTGCGTTTCGCTATTGCCCGCGCGCAGGACATTTTCGAGCGTCTGGAGTTCATATTCGCCATAGGCATCGAGCTGTTCGTCGGTGAACCGAAATTGGTCGGCGTCTTCCTGCGTTCCGCTGCCCAGATTGACTTCAAGCTTTCGGCGCGGGGCATGGACAACCCAGGTGCCTGCAATGATGTCACCTGCCCGCAGACGATCCTTGTTAAACAGGGGAAAGAAGAGGAACAGGCACGCCCATAGCAGTCCGATCAATGCGATCGCACCGTCGACGCCGTCACCGCCGGAGATAAAGGACAATGGCAGGAATATCTCTATTTCCCGCATCAGGTTGCGCGCGATTACCGCATCGGCGGTCAGCCGTCCGCCATCGCGAGCGACTACTCTGAGACCCAGCCAGCGTTTCCCCAGCGTTGCCGATCGGCGACCGACCTCAAAGGCGATGAAATAGAAGTTTCGTAGCAAGAAGAAACCGAGCAACCAGAGGATTGATATAAGCTCCACACCATCCGAGCCCGTCGCCCCAATCGTGCCGATACCAGCCGAAACAAGGATGATCGTGAAGATCACGAGAATTGCGATCAGGAGGAAAAAATCGATCAGAAACGCGCCAGCGCGCTGCCCGGCGGTCGCCAGCTTCAAGCGGAGGTCCACGCCTTCCGGCGTAATCAGCGTGCGCTGTTCGCCCGCGATATGCATGACCGGGTTAACGCTCGCCATTGGTGATCCGCGGAATGTAGAAATAGGCGCACCAGGTGACGAACATGCCGGTGGCGATAGCATAGCGGGTCCAGTCATCGGTGATGAGCTGGCGTCCAAAGCCTTCAAGCAGCCCGGCAAACATCAGCATGACGATCACGCCGATCATCGCGGTGGCCGCTGTTCGTCCGGCGCGGCGAGCGGCGGCGAGCCGGGTATCCATGCCCGGAAACACGATCTTCGTGCCGATATGCAAACCGGCCGCTCCGGCCAATATGATCGCAAACAATTCGGTCGACCCATGGATCAGCAACCATCCGCCGAGCTCAAAGCCAAGGCCGCGCTCGACAAAAAGCGCGGTGAAGGCTCCAAGGATCGCGCCGTTATAGACCATCAGCAGTGCCGTCGGCACGCCAAAGGCGAAACCCAGAGCAAAGGCGAAGATCGACACCTGGGAGTTGTGGGTGAACAGATAGGTCGCAAATACGCCGAGCCCGTTGCGCCCTCCGTCATCGTAAAGCGTTGCCCGCAAGGCCTCGGTCGTTGCTTCGGGCCCGCGCTCTCCGGCAAGGCTGCCGGGAATGATCGAGTTGAACCAGTTGGGATCGCTGCTGACGAGCAGATAGGCGGCAATCGTCCCGGCCATCATCAGCGCAAAGGAGATCAGCGTTTCGCGCCAGATCCGGCGCACCGATGTCGGCCAGTCATCGCTGAAAAAGCTGGCGACCCGCTGGCCGAAGCTCGTGCGCACGCCATAGACGAAGAAATAGGCGCGCGTGCACAGGCCCTCCAGATAGGCGACCAGCGCCATGTCCAGAGACGTCGATCGTGCCACCGACAGCGCCGAGAGGGCGGAGCGGTAGAGGATCGGCAGCTCGCGCAGATCATCGTCCGATAGGCGGCGCACCGATCCGCGTTCGGCGCGACCCAGCAATTCCTCAAGCCGCGCCCAATCGGCTTCGCGTTCCTCGCGAAAGGTTGTGCTGCTGAATATGGCCTGTTCGGTGACGCGTTCCATCAGAGCAGGCTCCGGCGCTTGAGTTCGATATAGCTGGATACGAGCCGCGTGCCGATCTCATCATGACCGGCTTCGAGCACATGCGCGCCCATTCGCTGGAGCCGGGCGATGACGATGGCGCGCTCGCGCAGCAGGGCATGGGCGGTAACGGCGCGCGAAACGTCCGTGGAATCTTCCGGCTTGTCATGCGCCAGCGCGGTCAGCTCGGCATCGCGCAGCACCACGAACAGCACCAAATGCCGATCGAGCAGCCGGCCCGAGGCACGGAGCATAAGCTCAGCGCTTGTCGGGTCGGCAAAATCCGTAAAGATCACCACCAGAGACCGGCGGTGGAGCTGGGTCGCGAGCGTTGTCAGCGCCAAGGTGTAATTGCTCTCTTCCGGCGCATAGTCGATTTCGGCTGCGCTTCGTTGCAGCGTCGAAAAGTTGCGTGTGCCGGTAACCGTGGGGCTGGCGATCTGGGGGCGCCCGGAAAAGGCAAACAGGCTTGTCCTGTCACCGGCCCGCAGGGCGACATAGGCGGTCAGCAGGGCTGCCGATATGGCTCGGTCAACGCGCGGCAATCCGGCAACCGGTTCGCACATGGTACGCCCGCAATCGAGCGCGAAGACAATATGATTGTTGCGTTCGGTGCGATATTCCTTGGCCAGCAACTCGGTATGCCGGGCCGACTGTTTCCAATCGATCGTTCGCCTGTCCATGCCGGATTGAAACTCGGTCATTGAATCAAATTCGGTACCATCGCCGCGATCAAGCTGCGCGATCAGGCCATAGGCCGCGTCGCGCAAATAGAGCTGGATTCCCTTGTCCTGTATGAAGCCGATATCGGGGGTGACGATGATCTCGGCGCCAAAATGATCGCGTCTCTGCACCCAGGCGAGGCCCAATGGCCCGGTCCAACGCGCCCATAAATGGCCGATTTGCGCCTTTCCGCGGCGGTTTGGGGTAAAGATCTGGTCGACCTCGGCTTGCCCGTCGATCATGGGGCCTTCAGTCCGTCGGCCACCACCCCCATCCAGCTTATCGTCTACGCTGAGAGCGAGTTCGATGCGGTTGGGCGCGTTGCGGCGATCAACGGTCCCGTCAGAAGCGAGAAACCGCAACCGGCTGGTTACAGTGAAGGGCGATCCCACGCCGATCGTTGCCGGTTTTTCGATTTCGGAATCAAGTTGCCCGCTGCGCTTTGCGGTCAACGCATCAAGGCCGATCAACGCGGCAATCATGACGATCCAGACGAGGCCCAGATACCAGAATTGGGGAATGACCACGCCGATGACCAGCGCGACGGGCGCGCCGAGCCCCGCAAGGATGACAGCCCGGGCCGTCGGATAGATCATGCGTGCCTCACCGCGGTGCTTCGACCTGTTCGATCAGATTGGCGACAATCCCGTCGGCGTCGCGGCCGTCGATTTCAGCGGCTGCAGAGAGGATCACACGATGTCGCAAGACTGCGGGTGCCAGCGCTTTGACATCATCCGGGATCACATAATCGCGGCCATCAAGTGCGGCGGCTGAGCGCGCGGCACTGGCCAGCATGGCTGCAGCACGCGGGCTGGCACCGGCGTCAAGATCGGCGGTTTCGCGCGTCGCCCGGATCAGTGAGACGATATAATTTGTAACATCTGGAACCAGCTTAACCGTTGCCACCGCATCAACGGCTGCCGCGATCGCCGTGCCATCGGCTTTGCATTCAATATCAAAATCACCGGCCTTGGGTGCGCCAAAGCGGCTGCCATGAACGGCGACGATTTTCTGTTCTTCCTCTTCGCTCGGATAACCGACGGCGAGCTTGAACAGGAAGCGATCCAGCTGCGCTTCAGGCAGCGGGTATACGCCCTGTTGTTCGATCGGGTTCTGCGTCGCGACGACCATGAAACGATCGGAGAGCTGATGGGTTTCGCCGTCGATGGTGACCGAGCGCTCCTGCATCGCCTCCAGCAGCGCGGCCTGGCTTTTTGGCGGCGTCCGGTTGATTTCGTCGGCCAGCAAGAGCTCGCAGAAAATCGGCCCGCGGGTGAGCTTGAATTCGCTGGTCTGGAAGTTGAACAGGTTTGCTCCGATAATATCGCTGGGCATCAGATCCGGGGTAAATTGGATCCTGCCATAATCGAGCCCCAGGGCGCGCGAGAAGCATTGCGCGAGGAAGGTCTTGGCCGTTCCGGGCGGGCCTTCGAGCAGGCAATGGCCCGACGAGAATAGCGCAATCAGCAGATGATCGACGATTTCCTCCTGTCCGACGATCGCCTTGGCGACCTCGGCATGGATGCTCTCGCCAAGCGGTTTGATATCTTCAACCTTCATGGGTGACGGCCTTTCTCCAGTCGTACAGCGCCCTTGCGGCGTTCCTGATGTCTTGTCTGTTCTGCGCGCGATATGCGCCGCGCGCCAGTGCGGTAAATGGTGGCATGGATTTGGGGCTGAGCTCGTCGAGCCAGCGATCGAGCGCATCACCATCCAGGTTGCGGGGATTGCCAATGGCGGCAACCGCGGCATCCCGGGTCATGCTGACATAGCTTTCGCTCGATAGATGTTCGCGCCGGGCCAGCCGCAGCAGTTCCGCGCTGTTATCGACAAGCGCACGTTTCCCAAAGGCAATGGCACGCGGCGGGCGTAAAGCCGGGCCAAAGCGATAGAGGGCCTGGAAACCGGCGAGCAGCGCGGCGGCCAGCAGGCATAATGTGAAGGCGAGGAAGGGCGGGTCAAAGGCGAGAGTGAGCAGGTTGCGCGATCCACCATAGCCATTGGCGACCAGTTCGAAATGATAGGTGCCGTCATTGACATTGAGCTCTTCGAGCAACAGCAGCGCCGCGCGTGTGCGGTCGGGATCTGAAAGGATTTGATTGTTGAGGAGATCGGGCTCGGACAGGAGATAAATCTCCGTATCGGTGACATTTACCAGAATATCATCGCCGGTTTCCGTTTCGAGCAGTGGGGTAAGGTTTTTACCTGACAGGGTCTGGAGACTGTCGGGCGCTACAAATCGGACATTGCCGAACATGCTGCTTAACAGCCGGGAACCTGCATCATTGTCGCTGCTATCGACCTGAAAATCGACCACGTCGGAGAGTGGGCCGACTGCGCTGCCGCCAATTCCTGAGTCGACCCAATGCACCCGATCGCGTTCCCCCTGCACCGGGAAGGTCATCCATTTCGGCAAGACAATCAGCAGCGGCCCCCAACTATTGTCGATCAACCTTTGCAGCCGCTCGGTATCAACCCCTGGTTCAAGCGTGACGATGGTCAGGCCGCCGTCCGAAAAAACATCGTCATTTCTCAGATAATCGACATCAGCCCCGGTGGTTTCGAGCAGCTCATAGACACCGCGAAAGCCGACTGCCGAGGTGGAGAGGCCATGTGCACGCCCGTCGCGACCGCTGCGCAACTCCGGCGCATAGGCGGTGAGCAGCAGGAAAACCATGAAACCGACTATCCCGGCAATGGCGAGCAGGATGACCGTTCGTCCGGAAAAGGGAGAGGGATTGTCGCTCATTGCCAGCTCTTCCCAAAGGCGAATTCTTCATAGGCCGAGCGCGCTTCGCTCCATCCCTGTTCGTCCACTGGCCGGGTGGCAAAGATGCCCCGTTCGACGACGGTGGCAATCGATGTGAAGGCCGACCGCGCAGGGCTGGGCAAGGTCTCGGCGCGCGATATATCCCGACTTGTGAGGGCAGGGCGCAGGAAATCGGGCAGCCTTTCCTCAATATCGGCGACACTGCGATGGAGGAGGAGATGGACCGCTTCTGCATAGCGCCCCTGCTGGGCTAACGCATCCGCATCGCCGAGCAAGCCGATGGCGGCTTTGGCTTCGGGCCGCCAAATCTCGTCTTCTTCCTCTTCTTCGATGGCAGGTTGTCGATCTGAAAAATAGCGAACCAGGCTTCGGCCAATGCTGAAAAGGATCAGTCCGCCAATGCCCACAGCTGCAATCCAGAACAAGGCTTCCCAAAAGGGGCCCAGCGTTCCCAGCCATTCGAGGAAATTTGCAAGCCAGGCGGGCGGCGGATCGGGTTCGGGCACTTCGAACGGGCTCATCTCGGTCTGAAACCGTTCGCTCTCGATCAGACGGTCATAGGCCTGATCGAAATCCTGTTTGTTTTCATTCCCGATCGGCGGTGCCGCAGCCGTCATATATTGCCCATTCTCCTGGCGACTTATCCCAGCATAACCGGCTCTAAGGATCATGGCGAGGGTGGACTTTTGGGTCCGTATGGGAAAGGTTTGCATCTGGCGTGGCCCAGAAGAGCCGCCAGGGAGGCAACATGGCAACCGAAGCATCAGGGTTTCCAAGATTCAGTTTCGGTTCGACGGTTAGCGATATATTCGGCGTAATTGGCCGAAATTTCCTGCTGTTATGCGGTCTGGCGCTCCTGCTTTACGGCGTGCCATCGGCCCTGTTCACGGTCTACCTGATGAACAGCATCATGTCCCTTGCCTCGGATTCAACCTTTTCAAGCGGCGGAAATCCTTTTGATATTTTCGGAATGCTCGGCACTGGCTTTATCCTGGGCATTATTGGATCGATCTTCATCTCTATCTATACCCAGGGTGCAATGATCTGGTCTGTGCTGCATGACCTTGATGGCGGGAAGCCGACATTTGGCGGCGCATTGAGTGCAGGATTGCGTTTCTTCCTTCCGATCCTAGCGATCACCATCATTTTCTATGTTGCAATCGCGGCCATTGCGACAATTCCCGCTCTGCTCGTGTTCGGCATCGGCGTCATCAGCATTGCGGTCCTGTTGTTCTTTTTTATCATCATACCACTCCTGGTTTTTGCGACAGTGTTGCTGATGTGGGCGGTACCGGCTGCTATCAACGAGAGGATTGGTCCGATCGATGCGTTAAGTCGTAGCATCTATTTGAGCTCCGGCAATCGCTGGAAATTGGTCGCAATGCTAGTGATTTACCTGTTAACGGCCGTGATTGTCTCGAGCGCAATCAGCGGCGCCGCCATGCCTTTTACGATGGCCGGCGATCTGGATCCCGCCTCGCCGTTCGACGGGCTGATGCCGATCATGGCGATCCAGTCTCTGCTTAACTCGTTGATCCTGGTGCTGGGCTATCCGGCCATTGCGGCGACCTATCATAATCTGCGGATATCCAAGGAAGGCGCTTCGCCGGAAGGGGTCACCGATATTTTCGAATAGGCTGTATCCGCCTTCGGACAGCGCTATAGGGGGCGCCATGTCCGGTATCGGAATTTTCAGGAGACTCAGATGAAATTGGGATCACTCAAAGGCGGGCGCGACGGCAAGCTCGTTGTTGTCAGCCATGATCTCGCCTGGTGCGCAGATGCATCGCATATCGCACCGACCCTGCAGGCCGCGCTCGATGATTGGGATGCGATCGCACCGCAACTCGAAAATCTGGCCACCGATCTGGCCCATGATGTAATCCCGAAGGAACGCTTTCATGAGCGCGAAGCCGCTTCTCCGCTGCCGCGCGCCTATCAATGGGCGGATGGCTCGGCCTATGTGAACCATGTGGTTCTGGTCCGGCAGGCGCGTGGCGCCGAGATTCCCGACAGTTTCTGGGAAGACCCGCTGATGTATCAGGGCGGATCCGATGGATTTATTGGCCCGCGCGATCCCATTCCCTTGCCCGATGAGGCCTGGGGTTGTGATCTTGAAGCCGAAATCGTGGTTGTCACGGGCGATGTTGCCCAGGGTTCCAGTCGCGATGAAGCGCTTGCGGGAATTCGCCTTGTCGGTCTCGTCAATGATGTCAGCCTGCGCAACCTGATCCCGGCGGAGCTCGGCAAGGGTTTTGGTTTTGTCCAATCCAAGCCTGCCAGCGCCTTCTCACCGGTTTTCGTGACGCCGGATGAGCTGCCCAACTGGAAAGAAGGCAAGCTCCATGGCGCGCTGATGGTCGATCTCAACGAGAAGCCCTTTGGCCGGGCCGATGCGGGCGAGGATATGACCTTCGATTTTGGAACTTTGGTGTCGCATCTCGCCAAGACGCGTAATCTTGTGGCCGGGTCGATTATCGGCTCAGGCACGGTGTCCAATCGCGATGAAGATGGCGGACCGGGCAAACCGATCGACCAGGGTGGCCGCGGCTATAGCTGCCTTGCCGAAGTCCGGATGGTCGAGAAGATCCTCGATGGCGAGATGAAAACACCCTTCCTGTCGCATGGCGATACCGTGCGGATCTGGATGGAAGACGAACATGGCCATGCCACATTCGGAACGATCGACCAGGAAGTGGTGAAGGCCTAGCGCCGCGTCCAGTTTTGCGACTGGCAGATCAATCCACCCAACACGCATCCGGTTACCCGCAGTGATCCGTCGCGGTTGAGGCGCAGCCGCGCATTATAGTTGCGGCCGTTTTCCGGGTCATAGACCTGGCCATGGCGATACTGGCCCCGGTCAAAGCGGAAACCGCTCAGGATGCGCGATCCCTGGATCGTGCGGTTGCGCAGGTTCGGATCGGGATTGTTGATATCGCGCTGCCCGGCTTCGGCTTCGACCAGAATGCGCGCGATCCGGCCGCAGACCGTTTCGCCACACCGGCTGATCGCGATGACGGCCCGATTATCCTCGGTCAGCCAATTGCCGAAAATATTGGATTGCGCCGTCGCCGGCGTTGCTTGCACGGCCAGAATGGCCAGGCTGGCCATGGCCAGTCGCAGAAACATTGTCATCAACCTCTCCGTAGATGGACCCCTGAGGCGGAATATCGCGCCTAGCGCGATTCCCTTTCCTGCACTAGACCCCGGCATCTGCATTCGAGATGAACGGAGCAACACGGATGAGCGATACGGATTGGGTGATCGGTGTAGTCGGCGGTTCGGGGCTTTACGCAATCGACGCGCTGGAAAATGCCCAGTCGATCCGCGTCGACACGCCATGGGGCGATGCCTCCGACGAACTGGTGCTGGGCGAGATTGCCGGCAAGCGCTTCGTGTTCCTGCCCCGCCATGGCAAAGGCCATCGCATTCCGCCGAGCGAGCTGAACTTCCGCGCCAATATCGACGCGCTGAAACGCGCGGGTTGTACCGACATGATCTCGCTCTCCGCGGTGGGCTCGCTGCGCGAAGATCTGCCGCCCGGCAAATTCGTGATCGTCGACCAGTTTATCGATCGTACCTTTGCGCGCGAGAAGAGCTTTTTCGGTACCGGGCTGGTGGCCCATGTTTCCGTTGCCGATCCGGTATGCCCGAGCCTGTCTGACCATGCCGAAGCGGCGGCCAAGGCGGCCGGCGCCGATGTCCATCGCGGCGCGACCTATCTCGCCATGGAAGGCCCGCAATTCTCCTCGCGCGCGGAAAGCGAACTCTATCGCCACTGGGGTTGCGATGTGATTGGCATGACCGCGATGCCCGAAGCCAAACTCGCCCGTGAGGCGGAGCTTCCCTATGCGCTGGTTGCGATGGTCACCGACTATGATTGCTGGCGCGACGATACGGCGGACGTTGAAGTGCATGACATTTTGGCGACGCTATCGGCCAATGCAGACAAGGCCGCGCAAACGGTTGTTGAACTGGCCAAATCGCTCCCCGACACACGCCCTGCCAATCCGCTCGATACGGTCCTCGACCATGCCATCATAACAGCGCCTGATGCGATGGACCCGGCGATGAAGGCGAGGCTGGATGCAATTGGGAAGCGGGTGTTCGCGGAAACAGCCGGCTAGGCATTAGAGGACCTACGCCGTGCAGCTCGCGCCGCCCAGGACGCAGAAGCGGGCGCAATGGGGGTGGTTGAGCGATACGTCGCGGCTCGCTTCATCGAGCGTTTCCCCCATCTGGAAATCATCGCCATAGGGAAGCAAGGTGCAGGCCGTGACCATCGGCTTGTCCGCGCCCTTATGCTTCACGACCATCCGGCTCGATGAACACATGACCGTGCCCGGATCGACATCGAGAATGCCCCAGCACGCTGTCGTGATTTCGGGCACGTCGAGTGTCGCATCCATTTCCGGAAACAGGACGAGCCGCATGGGATCGCTCGGATCGATACGGATGTCCGTGCCGGCGAACAGCGCCGCATAGCCTGTCCGGGCCATCGCATCGTCTTCATGGGCAAGATGGCGTCCGGCAACGGCAATCGAAAAGCCATTGTCTGACAGCCATTTGAGCCCGGATATGCCCTTGTCCCAGGTATCCGCGCCGCGTTCGGCCTCATGCGCCGCCTGACTGTGATGATCGAGACTGACGCGGAACGTCATCCGCTTGCCGTAGCGCGCATTGAGATCGAGCAGCGCATCTTCGAAACGGCGCATCGGCCGCATCGCGTTGGTCAGCACCAACACCTCAAATCCGCGCGCGAGACAGCTTTCGAGCATCGGCACCATGTCGCGGTTCATGAAAGGCTCGCCGCCCGTAAAACCGATCTCGCGCGTGCCCAGCCCGTCGCGTTCGATCTCGTCGAGATAGGCGTCGACCTCTGCCAGGGTCAGATAGACAAGCGCATCATTGGTTGGTGAGCTCTCAATATAACAGCTCTTGCAGGCGAGATTGCATAATGTGCCGGTGTTGAACCAGAGTGTCTCCAGCCGATCGAGGCGAACCGTAGCCCGCGGCTCGCCCTTGGCCGTGACCTTGGGATCGCGGAACTTATCCGGATCGAGCGGTGCAGCATCGGCGATTTCGAAAGGCGAGGGGCCTTCTAGCGGTTGGGTAGCGATGGCGGGATATCCTATCTGATCGATCGGCGCATAGACGGAGCGTCCCGATTAAAGCAAATATTTGGCGCGGAACCGGGCCCAGCGCTTGGGCAAGCCGCCAAAGATTGTCGGCTCCCAGATCGCAAATCCCGCCTGTTTCGAGATATCCGAGCGCGTCGGATAGGGGACAATCGCCCCGCCGATCGCAAAGGCATTGGCCTTGCCACTGATCGCCAGGCTCCAGGGCAGCAGGAACTCACCGGCATGCGGACCGACCACGGTCGCACCCAGGACTTTCTTGCCCTTGCGGATGATCTTGAGGAACCCTTCGGACTCGTTTTCCGCGCGGGCGCGGTCATTCTCGGCAAATTCCTGTCGCGTAATTTCGACCTTGTCGCCATATTTCTCGCGCGCCTGGGCTTCGGTCATGCCGACATGGCCAAGCTCGGGATCGCTGTAGGTGACCCAGGGCAGGGCCGTGTAATCGGCCTTGCTCGGCAGGCCGAGGGCGATCTGCAGGATCACCAGTGAGCCCTCATAGCCCGATGCATGGGTGAAGCGAGGGCCGACCCGGCAATCGCCGATCGCAAAGACTTTCTTGTTGGAGGTCCGGCGGCGGGCATCGACCTCGATCCCGCGCGGGCTCCATTTGATCCCGGCATTTTCCAGGCCGAAGCTTCCAAAATCGCAGGTCCGGCCCGTCGCGACCAGCAGGTGGCTCGCTTCGATCGGCTCGCCTGAATCGGTTTCGACGCGGATCACACCATCGATTTCGCTGACGCGCACGACATTGGTGTCCTCGCGGATATCCATGCCTTCGGCGCGGAACCGGTCGACAACGATCTTGGCGGCTTCCGGGTCATCCTTGCCCATCAGCTTGTGCCGTTCGATGATCGATACCTTCGCGCCGAGCCGGCGGAAGCTCTGCGCCATTTCACACCCAATCGGACCGCCGCCCATGATCGCCAGATGGCGGGGGCGCTCAGTAAGGCCAAAGATCGTCTCATTGGTGAGGTAAGGCACGTCAGCTAGGCCTTCGACCGGCGGAATGAATGGCTTCGATCCGATGGCGAGCACGATGCGCGGCGCTATCAAGGTCTGACCGTTAATCTCGATCGTCGATCCGTCGATCATCTTCGCGGTCCCGCGGATCACCTCGACGCCGAATTCTTCCTCGAACCGTTCCTGCGAATCATCAACCGCAATCGCGTCGATCGCGCTTTGCACATGATCATGGACCGCGCGGAAATCGATATTGGGCTCGACATCGGCGATGCCATATTTGGCATTCTCGCGCATCTCCTGAGCGCGCCGGGCCGCTGTGATCAAGGCCTTGGAGGGGACACAGCCAGTATTCAGGCAGTCTCCGCCCATCGGACCTTTCTCGATCAGCGCGACCTTCAAGCCGAACTGCGCGCAACCGCCGGCGGCGGTTAAGCCTGCCGATCCTGCGCCGATTACAATTACGTCATGGGTGCGTTTCATGATGCCTCTTCCCTGTTTCGTCGCGCCCTGTTGCCGCGATGTCTCAACCGGGCTTTTCGGGAAGTCACCGCCAAAGGTTACAATGATGGTGCATTTGTGTAACCGCTTGGTGCATCAATCCGAAGCTCTTCTCAACATTCATGGTAATTGGGGATCCGCAGTGAATATCGAGAATAGCCGCGACTATTATGGTCAGGTGCTGCAAGGCTCAGAAGATCTGAAAACCGACGCCTGCTGTACGATTGGGGCTCCGGCACCGGAAATCCGCGAAGCGCTGGCCCATGTCCATCCGGATGTGAAAGCGCGCTATTATGGCTGCGGCCTGATTGCACCTGAGGGCGCAGAAGGCATGCGGATCCTGGATCTCGGCAGCGGATCGGGCCAGGACGCCTATCTGCTGGCACAACTAGCGGGCGAAGATGGATCGGTGGTCGGAGTCGATACGACGCCCGAACAGCTGGCTGTGGCGCGCGAATATCTTGATTGGCACGCGGAGCGCTTCGGCTATCGCAATGTCGAATTTGTCGAAGGCGATATCGAGCAGCTCGATACGCTGGGCCTCGAACCCGCGAGCTTTGACATCATCGTTTCGAATTGCGTGATCAATCTGGTCGCGGACAAGGCGAAGGTGTTTAGCGATGCCCATGCGTTGCTCAAACCGGGCGGCGAATTCTATTTCTCTGACGTCTATGCCGAACGACGGGTCCCCGACGCGCTGTTGCATGATCCTGTGCTGCATGGGGAATGCCTGTCCGGCGCGCTCTATTGGGGCGATTTCGATAGGGTGGCCAAGGACGCCGGATTTCCTGATCCCCGGCTGGTGACTGACAGGCCATTGGTGATTGGCGATCCGGCAGTGGCCCAGAAAGTCGCCGGTATCCGCTTTTTCTCCGCCACCTATCGCCTCTTCAAGCTCGACGGTCTGGAACCGCAATGCGAGGATTATGGCCAGGCGGTGCGCTACAAGGGCACGATCGCCGGGCATGAGCGCGCGTTCATGCTGGACGGTCATCATGTCATCGAAGCGGGCCGGATGTTTGCCGTGTGCGGCAATACTTGGCGTATGTTGGCCGACACGCGGTTTGCAGACCATTTCGAATTCCATGGTGATTTCTCGACCCATTACGGGATTTTCCCGGGCTGCGGCGACTTGATGCCCTATGAGGCATCGCCAGCCAGTGATGCTGTATCGGGGTGCTGCTGAATTGACCTGTTATCTGGTTACCGGAGCAGCGGGACTGCTTGGCGGCGAGATATCAGCCGCGTTGGTTGCGCGTGGCGACAGCGTGATCGGTCTTGTTCGCAAGAACCGGATATTGCGCCACGGCGATGGCCTTGAGGTTTCGACGGCCGAATGGACGGGTGGCGCGCCGCAACCCGGTGCGGTTCAGCTGGTGACGGGTGATGTTACCGATCCGGCGCTCGGCCTTTCGCCCGACAGCTATCGCGATCTTGCCGATACTGTAGATTGCATCATCCATTGCGCGGCTCTGGTCGAGTTCGACGCCGATGAAGAGATCTATCACGCGATCAATATCGAGGGGACGAGGCATGTCCTGGCACTAGCTCGAGCCCGGACCAAGTCTCCGGCGGCGATGGTTCAGGTCAGTACAGCCTATGTGTGCGGTGAACGCGACGGAGAAATTGCGGAAGATGATGCGCAGCGGCCCGATCGCTTTGCCAATCCCTATGAAGCGAGCAAATTTGCAAGCGAGGCACTGGTTCGCGAAGCAATGGCCGATGGGATTCCGGCTGCTATTGCCCGCCCCAGCATTGTCGTGGGCCGTGCCGGAGATGGCGTAATCGCCGGATTCGACACGATTTACATGGCGTTCAAATTGCTAGCAGAAGGGCGAATTCGGACCATTCCATCGACCCGCGATGCGACACTAAACTTTGTGCCACTCGATCATGCCGTCAATGGAATCGTAACCATCGCCGATCGCATCGAGATTGCTCGCGGACAGACCTTTCATTTGGTCGCCGGAGCGCCGATGCCGGTCTCAGATTTCTTCTCCCTGGTTCGAGCTTATCCGCAATTCTCCAATCCGGAGCAGGTGGCGCCCGATCAGTTTGACCCCGAAATGCTATCTCCAATCGAACGACGGTTCCACCGGCGCGTTGCCACGCTCTACACCAGCTATTTCCAACGCAATCCATTGTTTTTACAAGATAATGTGATCGGATTGATGGGATCTGGTGGCCCGGATGCGGATCGCGATCTCATGAGCCGCCAGATTGATTTTGCCGTGGGTGCCGGATTTCTTCCTGCCGAATCGGTGAACGCCTAAAATCGCCCTGCGATGTGACGAGCCAAAAGGCGGACCAATTTGGGACGGGAATTTTGCTTATCCACAGGCGCGGTCAATGCTTATGGTTAATCTTCACAAGAAATTACCCGCTCGGTCCGATTTAACCTTTTTTTTAGGGTAAACGACCTTTCCAATTTGGAACATGCAGGCCATAAATATCGCTCACAGTCGATATTATGCTCCAAAAGGCGGTCTCTTCGTGAGTGCACCATTTCGGTTTCCCAGATTTTTTGTGACGGCACCCAGCCCGTGTCCGTACTTGCCGGGCAAGACGGAACGGAAGGTGTTCACCGAATTGCGTGGGCC
This sequence comes from Parasphingopyxis sp. CP4, assembly GCF_013378055.1. Lineage (NCBI taxonomy): Bacteria > Pseudomonadati > Pseudomonadota > Alphaproteobacteria > Sphingomonadales > Parasphingopyxidaceae > Parasphingopyxis > Parasphingopyxis sp. CP4. The sequence goes on from NZ_CP051130.1 coordinate 2,863,341, forward strand.
TCATGCGGCCGAGCTCAATGAAGCATTGGGCCGTATCGGATTTCGTCGCAGCCAGTCTGTCGCCTATCGGCCCAGCTGTGCTGGTTGCCAGGCCTGTGTTTCGGTCCGCGTGGTTGCCAATGAATTCAAGCCCAACGCGACACAGCGCCGCTTGCTCCGCCGCCATGCTGATCTCGAAGTCAGCGCGTGCGAGGCCTGGACCACCGAAGAACAATTCTCTCTGCTGCGTCGCTATCTAAAAGTACGCCATCCCGATGGCGGCATGCACGACATGGACGAGATGGATTTTGCCGACATGGTCGAGCAGACGCCTGTCGACAGCTATATGATCGAATATCGCGAGCCGAGTGTGAATGGTCAGCCGGGAAGGCTGGTCGGCGCCTGCCTGACGGATCGCCAGTCCGATGGCCTTTCGATGATCTACAGTTTCTTCGATCCCGATCATGCCGAGCGCAATGGCTTGGGCAATTTCATCATCCTCGATCACATCGTTCATGCCGCCAAGGCCGGGCTGCCGTATGTCTATCTTGGCTATTGGGTCGAGGGGGCACAGCGGATGCGGTACAAGATCCGCTATCGCCCGCTGGAGAAGCTCACACCCAAGGGCTGGGAAGTGTTTGACCCGTCAACGCTCGCCGATGCGACCAGCGTAAAACTCCCTAAAACCGCAAAATAGAAGGCCTTAATCCCGGTCGACCATGAAGGGCGGCATCGGGATCGCTGCGCGTGCCTCGGCAAGCGCATTCGCCCATTGCGATGACAATTTGTTGAAATAATCGTCATCGTCTTCGATCCGGCGAAATTCGTCCGGCTGAGCATCATCGGTAGGAAAGATTGCGAGATCGAGTGGCCGACCGACGCTCAGATTAGAGCGCATCGTTGAATCGAACGAAACGAGCCCGGTTTTCACTGCGTCATCCAGCGGCGTTTCATATTCGAGCGCACGATCGAGGATCGGCTTGCCATATTTGGTTTCGCCGATCTGCATGAAGGGGCGATCGGGCTGGCAGCTGATGAAATTGCCTTCCTTGTAGATATGGAAGAGGCGCAGCGGCCGTCCCTTGAAGCGCCCACCGAGCAGCATCGAGCCGGAAAAGCTGTACTGGCTGTCTTCGCCCGCCGTATCCTTGATATCGTCCCGCGCCGTATGGAGCGCTTCGCCAACCAGTCCCGCCACCCGGTGCATATTCGGCATGTCGGAAATGAAGCGCCGGCCCTCACTATCCTCATCTTCTTCCAGCCCTTCCCTGAGCAAGGCGAAAGCATTTTGGGTGACAGAGAGATTGCCCGCTGTGCAGGCGATGATGGTCCGATCTTCGCTTTGTTCAAGAATATGCAGCTTCTTGTAGGACGAGATATTATCGACCCCGGCATTGGTGCGGGTATCGGCAATCATGACGAGCCCGTCTTTGAGCAGCATTCCGAGACAATAGGTCATGCGAATCCGGTGCAGTTGAACAAGGGCATAGCGGTTAGCCGGGAAGTCGGGATCAGCAAAGGGCGTATTTTCGCAGACATGTGGATCAGCGCGTGGCGCTTTGGGTTCTAATTCTGTGTCTGCCGTTGTGCCTGGGTGACCCGGACATTCACGGCCAGCGATTCATCGCCGCCGCCAATCCGCCGTCCAGCGACCGGTGCGGCGTCGCGATAATCAAGGCCGACCGCGACACGGACATAGGCTTCGTCCGGGCTGATTCCATTGGCCGGATCAAATCCGGTCCAGCCGATTGAGGGCAGATAGGCTTCGGCCCAGGCATGGCTCGCTTCCTGCTGTTCTGCACCATCATGGCGGAACAGATGGCCCGATATATAGCGTGCCGGAACGCCCATTGCCCGGGCCGCAGCGCAAAAGATATGGGCATGGTCCTGGCAAACGCCCTTGCTCGCGGAAAAAGCGGTTGCCGCATCGCGCTCGACAGCATCAAGCGTCGGTTCGAAGCGGATTTCTTCGAGCAGCCGGCTCATCAGAAGATGCATGCGATCGAGCGGATCGGTTTTGGTGCGGTGAATATCATCAGCAAAATCGCGGATTGCCTGATCGGCTCGGCTGAGTGGTGTGCTCCGCAAGAAGGCCTCGGCCGGCAAGGGCTCCGGCGCATCCGCGATCACACCGGACTTGTCCTCGGTCAGCACTTCGCCAGACACTTGCAGCGCGACCTTTTCGACCGGACCGTCAATGTACAGCATCGTCACGTGGTTGCCGAAGCCGTCGCGATGCTGACGCAGCCGAGCGTCGCAATCGACATTGATATGCCAGCGCATCACCGTCTGCGCCGCATAGTTAACCGGTGTCATGCGTAGCAATTGGACGAGCCGGCGCTGCGGTTCGCTAAATGCATAGTCTGTACGGTGGTCGACAAGCAGCCGCATCAATCGAACCGGAATTGTTTTGTGATGGCTTGGCTAAGCAAGCGATTTTCCTCGATAAAGGCCTGCAGATATTCATGCAGGCCATCGCCAATAATGCCACCGATATTCGTCGCGTCGATCCGGCGCAGCCGCAGGCGTGCCATGCGATCGGCTTCACCCTGAAAGCCGGTCAGCCGGCCAAGCTCGGTCAGCAGTTCGACAACCTCTTCGACGGTTGCCGCGATCGAGCGCGGCAGCTCGCGTCGCAGGATCAGCATCTCGACAACCCGGCGCGGCGACAGGCCATCGCGGTAGAGCCAGCGAAAGGCCGTATTGGCGGAAACGGTCTGCAATATGGTGCCCCATTGATCGCGATCGACAAGGCCGCCAACCTCTTCGCCTTCGGGAAGGATGATGTGATATTTCACGTCGATCAGCCGGGCGGTGTTATCGGCCCGCTCGATATTCTCACCCAGCATCAGGAAGTAGAAGCTTTCCTGGCGCAGCATCCGGTGCAGCGCGCCCTCAAAGCCCCGGTTCTCTGCGATCAGCGCTTCGAGGAGATTGATCGTCGCCTGGGCGCTGCCAACCGCGCTGCGCCCTTCGATGCCGAGCCAGGCGCGGTTGATTGCTTCCCATCCTTCGCGGGTCAGCGCCGTGCGGACGGCGCGCGCATTCATCCGGGCGGTGTAGAGACAATTATGGATGGAGTTGGGATTGTCCTTCGAGAAGGTCAGGAAATTGGCGACATTGCTCGGCGTAATGGTTTCGCCAGTCCGCTCGAAATCATGGCTGGCAGCGGCGACCGATAGCGCGCTTGCCCAGGCACCTTCACCCGCCGGACGCGCGGACAGCGCATCAAGCCGCACGGTTGCTTCGATCAGGCGCGCGGTGAACTCGGCGCGCTCCATATAGCGGCCGATCCAGTAGAGATAGGAGGCGGTGCGCGCGAGCATCAGTCCGGCAGCTCCGGCTGTTCGCTGTCGGGCCGCAGGACCAGGCTGTCCTTCGTGCCGCCACCCTGGCTTGAATTGACGACCAGCGATCCTTCGCGCAGCGCCACCCGCGTCAGCCCGCCCGGAACCGTTGTGACTTTGTCGCCATCGGACAGGCAGAAGGGCCGGAAATCGACATGCCGACCGCGCGTGCCCTTGTCGGTCAGGGTTGGCACGGTCGAGAGGGCCAGCGTTGGCTGAGCAATATAGCCGTCCGGATTGTCCTTCAGCGCGGCGCGGAACTCTTCAATCTCCTCGCTCGTCGAGGTTGGCCCGACCAGCATCCCATAGCCGCCCGATCCATCGACCTTTTTGACGACGAGATCAGCGAGATTGTCGAGCGTATATTGGAGCGCATCGGCTTCGCGGCAGCGCCAGGTTTCGACATTGGGCAGCTTGGCGTCCTCGCCCGAATAATATTTCACGATCTCAGGCATATAGGAATAGATCGCCTTGTCGTCCGATATGCCGCCGCCCGGCGCATTGATCAGTGTGACATTGCCAGCGAAATAGGCGGCCATCAGCCCGGGCACGCCAAGCATGGAATCGGGCCGGAAAACCAGTGGATCGAGGAAATCATCATCGATCCGGCGATAGATCACATCGACGCGCTTGCGTCCCTCGATCGTGCGCATCCAGACAATATCGTCATCGACGACGAGGTCGGCTGCCTCGACCAACTCGATGCCCACATTGTCCGCAAGAAAACTGTGCTCATAAAAGGCGCTGTTGAAATGCCCGGGCGTCAGCAGCACGCAACAGGGTTCGCTCGACGCGCCTTCGGGCGCAACCGACTGCATCATCTCGCGCAGTGCATCGGGATAACGATCAACCGGTTCGACTTCGAAGATCTCGAACAATTCGGGGCATAGCCGCAACATCGCCTCGCGATTTTCGAGCATATAGGACACCCCCGATGGGGTGCGCGCATTATCCTCGAGTACGAGGAATTCATCCGGCCCGGTGCGCACCATGTCGATCCCGCAAATATGCGCATAAACGCCATGCGGTGGGCGGTGGCCATTGACGACCGGGGTGAAACCGGGATTGCCCAGGACAAGATCGGTTGGAACGATGCCATCGGCCAGGATCTTCCGATCGCCATAGACATCCTCAAGGAACATATTCAGCGCCGTCACCCGTTGAGCTAGCCCTTCGGACAGGGTTTCCCACTCATTGGCCGTGAACACCCGCGGCACGATGTCGAACGGGATGATCCGTTCGGCCTCTTCCTCATCGCCGTAAACGTTGAAGGTGATGCCGAGTTGCCGAAAGGCGGCTTCGGCAGAGTCCTGCCGACGCTGAAGCTCTTTTTTCGGGGTCTCGCGGATCCAGCGGGCGATCGATTCAAAGCCAGGGCGCGGTGTCCGCCCCCGGCTATGCCCCCATATCTCGTCAAAGATCCGATCTGCCATCTGCAGTTCAATCAATGCACGAGCGTCTGCCGTTGTTCAACCGGTAGCTCGGCTGGCGATCTACCAGCTAAGCGTTTCTCCAACCGCCATGATCCGGACTGCGATACCAGCGGTTTCGGCAGCGCTGCGCAGCCGCGCTTCGGCATCGTCCTCTTCCAGATACACTGGTGGCATTGGATTGCCGTAATGAATTGGGACAATGGTTTCGGCGCGCAATGCCTGGGCTGCGGACACGGCCTGTTCCGGGGTCAGCACGCCGGGTGCGCCGACAATTTCGAACCGACCGAGGTCCTGCTGTGCCCCGTTGATCGGAAGGAATGCATAATCAAACGGGCCATAGGCCTGGCCGATATCCCAGAAGCGACCATGCCAGAGCGTATCACCGCAATGGATGATGCGCTTGCCGTTGCACTGGATCACCCAGGACACCTGACTATCGCCGTAACCATCCGAAGCGGGCACCGGGAATGCGACAATATCTGCACCAGATCGCGGCATGAAGGCCGGCTGCCACATTGCCACGGGGTTCAATCGCAACGGACGCTGGTCGACGACACTGTCTTCATGATGAAACAGGACGCCGCGGTCGCCCATCGTTTCGAGCAGGAAAGCGGGGTCATAATGATCGCCATGCGCATGGCTGATGAGTGCATATTTTACCCGGCGATCGGAGCTTGCGTCTACGCTTTCTCCCTCGCCCGGGCGGATTGCATCGATATAGACCACCGCATCGCCATGCTCGATCATGATCCCGGCCCAGTTCAGGCGCCGAAGCGACGCAATGGATGTCGAAGGACTTTGCGCCAATAGTGAGCGTGCACTGCCCAGCGTCATAACGGTCCCCGCCAGCACCGCACCGGTAAATACCGATCGTCGGCTTGGCCGAAAAAATCTGTCCATGTCAGGTTCCTCAAAAATCTAAAGTAGTACGTCGCGTACCTTCTGTTCGGTATAGCGGCCATATGCTTTCGATAAAGGGGTATTCTTCTCCGACGCGGGTCCGGATAATCCCGCTATCGGATTCCGCGATGATTTGGATTAGGGTCGTCTTCTGACAGGGAGGAATGCCATGGTAGAAGTTACCCATGTCGATGCGAATGTCGCACCGGACGTCATCGCGAAGACGCTGGCAGAAGAGGGCGCGCTGATCATCGACGGGCTGATGCCTGGCGATCAGCTGAAACGGCTGACCGATGAAATCATGCCCTATGTCGAGGCGACTGAAACGGGCCGCGATGATTTCACGGGGCGCAAAACGACGCGCACGGGCGCGCTGGTCGCACGGTCCGAAGCCTGCCGCGAATTGGTAACCAGCCCGACAATCCTGGGCGCGTGCGAGAAGTTTCTCCTGCCGTTCTGCGATCGCTTTCAGCTCCATCTCACCCAGCTGATCAGAATCCGCGATGGGCAGGCTGTGCAGCCGCTGCACCGCGATCGACTGGCCTGGGGCGGCTATCTCCAGCGGGTGATCGAACCGCAACTCAATACGATCTGGGCGGTCACCGATTTCACGTTCGAAAACGGCGCGACACAGGTCGCACCGGGCAGCAATCTTTGGGAAGATGATACGCGGCTGCCGACTGAAGACGAACTCAGCTGGGCCGAAATGGAAGCCGGATCGGTGCTCGTCTATTCGGGCAGCGTTATCCATGGCGGCGGGGCCAATAATTCGGGCGCCGATCGGATGGGGCTCAACATTACCTATGCACTGGGCTGGTTGCGGCAGGAGGAAAATCAATATCTGTCCTGCCCGCCACAAATCGCCAAGGATTTCGATCCTGAGCTCCAGGCGCTGCTTGGCTATGCCATGGGGAGCTATGCGCTTGGCTATTACACACCGCCGGTGCCGCCCGGAGAAGGACCCGAAGTCGTACCGCCCGATTTCCTGTTCGGTGAAAAAGCAGCCGGCTGGGGCGATGACCTCTATGACCAGGTAACGGAGCGCTCCCGCGAAGGCACGCTCGGCGGTTAGGAAATCAGAAAAGGATGACAGCCATGGAGCCCTACCAAGCTCTGGATCGATCGATTGCGGGCAAGGTGGCGATTGTCACCGGAGCTGCAAGCGGAATGGGCCGCGCAACCGCCCATCTTTTCGCCGCTCAGGGCGCCAAGGTAGCCGTCACCGATCTCCGGCAAGAGCCGTGCGATGCGGTGGTCGCGGAGATCGAGGCGGCGGGTGTCCCGGGTGAAGCTAAAGCCTGGGCGCTCGATGTGTCCGATCAAGACGCAATCAAACAGGTCGTGGGCGAAATCGCCGATTCATTTGGCGGGGTCGATATTCTCGTCAACAATGCGGGCTTCGCCATTCCCGGCGATGTCGCCGAGGAGAGTTATGAAGATAGCTGGGGGCCGACATTGGAAGTTATGCTCGCCGCGCATCAACGGATGATCCGCGCGGCCTTGCCGTATCTGCGCAACAGCGATGCCGCGCGTATCGTCAACATCGCTTCGACAGAAGGGCTCGGCGCGACGCCGGGCAACAGCCCCTATGTCGCCGCCAAGCATGGCGTGATCGGGCTGACGCGCGGCCTCGCCGTCGATCTTGGCCGTGAGGGCATTACCGTAAACTGCATCTGCCCCGGCCCGATCCGCACCGGCATAACCGATGGTATTTCTGAAGAGCATAAGACGATCTACGCCAAGCGCCGCGTGCCGATGCGGCGTTATGGAATCCCGGAAGAGGTGGCGAACATGACGCTATCCTGCGTGCTTCCGGCAGCAAGCTTCATGACCGGCGCCGTGATCCCGGTCGATGGCGGGCTGACGATCAAGAACGCCTAGCAGCGCAGCTCATCCGCCAGCCCAGTCGATAGCCTATTGGCGGAAGGGGTAGCTGCCGTGGAATTCGGCCTGCGCTTCCAGATAGGTCGTGTAGGACGTGCCGAAGGCGAAATCCGAATTGTCGCCATAAAGGATGAGGACGCCTTCGAGCGGCGCATCGCCTTCGCTGCGTATGACATGTTTCGCATATTGCGGAACAAAGGCACTGACGCCGGGTTCGAGCGCAATCGTGCCCTGGTCGGTCTCCAGCGTTCCCTGGCCATGGGTGACGATGAAAAGATTGGGAACCTGGCTGAACTCAAGCCGCTCATCGTCATTTGCCACTTCGCCGCTTGCGATGCTGAAATGCAAGATCCTGACCGCTTTGAGCATATGCAGCGCAGTTGCCTGGACACCATGGGTCTGCAGCGAGTTATCGCGGCTGAACCGGGTGATTTCGACCGTGCCATGCGTTCCGGGCGTGAAGAAATGCGACAGGGCAATATAGTAGCGGCTCTGCACCGCTGAATCCATTTCGAACCCGTCCATCGTGCGGGTTTCAACGCCGACCTGGTCAGACCCGAAACTCTGCATCGCTGCGGTGCCGGCATTGACCTGGCCGGTTGAGATCAGCCGCAACACATCGATGCCTGAGATTTCAAAATACCAGGTCGGCTCAGCCGGTGCACCGCGTGTCAGCGTCACCTGGTGTGGGCCAAAGCGATGAAAGGTCAGGTGGGGCGATGCCTCGGGATGATAGGCTTCTTCTGCGCGCTCGATGGCGATTGTCCACCAGTCGTCGCCCAGTTTGATTCCGAAGGTGTCGCTGATCGCCATCGGATCATTGCGATAATCTTCGGCAAAGGCTTCGAGGATTGCATGGGCTTCGTCGGCCTGGCTCATCGAAAGCGTCTCCTCACTGGATTGGACGTCACTTTGTGCGGTCGCAGTTTGGGGCAGGGCAATCGCCATGGCCGAAGCGGCGCAGAACAGAATGGGCTTGAACATCTTGCTTCTCCAAGTTGGTGTGCTGCTGTATTAATACAGCGCATTCCAATTTAAGCAAGTGTTTAATTTGATCCCTCGTTCGGCGGACGCAGGGCATGGGACAGCATGTCGCCCAGCGTATCGACAAATTCATCGAGCCCGGGCGTCGTCACCGGGCGGGCTACTTTCTGGGCGGCGGCCTCGCGAACTCGCGTGGCGACCAGGAAATGGATGAGCGGGCCGACCACGCACAGATGCACGATCTGCGGATCATATTGTCGCGCGCCTTTGCGCAGGGGTATTTGCTCGAGCACGGCTTCGGTCAGCTCCATGAAGCCGAGCATCTTGGTGAGCGATTTGCGTTCGAGCAGTTGCTCGGGGTCGAGCTGCTCGCGCAGGATCATGGGTGCGAGATGTCGGCGGCTGGCGATTGCGGTGGCAAAGATCCGCACCAGTTCGCGCTCCGGATAGTCGGCATGGGCCAGGTCTGCAGTTACCGCGAGCTGCGCGGCATGGTCGACAGCTTCGGCCAGGATCTCATGATAGAGCGCGCCCTTGCCGCCGAAATGATAGGAGACGAGCGCCTGATTGACGCCGGCGGCCGCGGCAATGTCTCGCACCCCGGTCGCCTTGAATCCCTTGTCCGCAAACAGAGTGGCGGCTGCGTCGAGGATGGTCTGGCGGGTGCGGTTCCCGCGATCGATGCGCTGGGCGGATTGGGGGGAGGGCGACTGGACTGGCACGGCCCACACATTAGGCATTGCCCGCGCGGCAGGCCAGAGCCCCGTCCCGAGATCTTAACACGGCCGAGGGCTCTAAACGGAATGAGGCCGCAGCATTTTCATGCTGCGGCCTCGCCCCTAAATTCGGGATTTGGAAAACCCCGCCCCTTAAACCTGGGTCGATTAGGCGACTTGCGCCTGTTCTTCTTCCTCTGGATCGCGCAGCACATAGCCACGTCCCCAGACGGTTTCGATGTAGTTTTCGCCGCCCGATGCGAGGCTGAGCTTCTTGCGCAGCTTGCAGATAAAGACGTCGATAATCTTGAGTTCCGGCTCATCCATTCCGCCATAAAGATGGTTGAGGAACATTTCCTTGGTGAGCGTTGTGCCCTTGCGCAGCGAAAGCAGCTCGAGCATCGCATATTCCTTGCCGGTGAGATGAACGCGATTGCCATCCACTTCGACCGTCTTTGCGTCGAGGTTCACGGCAAGCTTACCGGTCTTGATAACCGACTGGCTGTGACCCTTGGAGCGGCGCACCACGGCATGAATGCGGGCGACCAGCTCTTCGCGATGGAACGGCTTGGTGACATAGTCATCGGCGCCAAAGCCGAAGCTGCGAACCTTGCTGTCCATTTCGGCAATGCCGGAAAGAATGAGAACCGGGGTCTGCACCTTGGAGAGACGCAGCTTTTTCAGCACGTCATAGCCGTGCATGTCAGGCAGATTGAGGTCGAGCAATATGATATCGTAATCATAGAGCTTACCGAGATCGAGGCCTTCTTCGCCAAGATCGGTTGTATATACATTAAAGCCTTCGGTCGTCAGCATCATCTCGATGCTCTTTGCCGTGGTAGGCTCGTCTTCGATCAGCAACACACGCATCAGGTCACCCCTTAGTTGTGGCACCGAACGAGACGCCGTCTCGAACGGCTCGGTGCAATTCATTAACCATCGAAGATATGAACGTAAAAGGTTAAAGGCCGGTTAACTCCACGAGTCGCGAACCTGTGACATTTTCGACTCACTCCGCTTTTGGAGCGGAAATCCGGCTGTCTGCGCACTTTTTTGTGAGTGTTTCGGCAAGATAATCTAACAAAAGCGTTACGCGCGCGGGTCGTTCAGACCCCGGTGGAGTTACAAGATGCAGCGCAATAGGGGGCGCGGACCAGTCCGTTAGCAAGGGTATTAACTCGCGATCCGGATCATGGTCTGCCAACATGAAATCCGGAATTATTGCGATCCCGAGCCCGGCCTTGAGCGTCGACATCATCGCATCGCTATTATTGGCGCGCAGCGGTCCGCTTGGTCGGACATGCACCTCTTCGCCGTTTTTACCGGTAAAGCGCCAGCTCTCCGGGTTGGGGAGATAGGCATAGCAAAGGCACTCATGATCCTTGAGGTCGGATGGGTGCTTCGGCTCGCCCCAGCGTTCCAGATAGTCGCGCGATGCCACGAGATGGCGATCGACCGGGCCAAGCCGGCGCGCCTTGAGGCTACTATCTGCCAATGCCCCGATGCGCAGCGCCGCATCGAAACCGCCACCCACTATATCGACCAGATCGTCGCTGAGATGGAGATCGATCGCGATATCGGGATAGCGCGCAAGGAAATCGGGCAAGACAGAGCCAACATGCGCGATCCCGAAGCTCATCGGCGCAGCCAGTCGCACCAGCCCGCGCGGATTGCTCGCTTCATCGCGCGCTGCATCCTCGGTTTCTTCGCCCAGGCTCAACAGCTGCTGCGCGCGTCCGGCCAGATCCCGGCCGCTTTCGGTGAGGGAGAGATGCCGCGAGCTGCGGTGGAGCAGCTGTACGCCGAGCGCCTTTTCCAATCGCGTAACGGCTTTCGAGACGGTGGCCTTGGACACACCGATATCCTCGGCCGCCGCGGTAAAGGATCGCAGCTCTACGACTTTGGCGAAAATCGCCCAGGCTTCGAGATCGGGAAGATTAGGCATAATATCGAAACAATGAGTTTCCAACGTTTCTATTTTCGCATCCATGCCGCCGCCCTATCTGAGTGTCAACGACTGACATGCAGATGGAGACAGACGATGATTGAGAAACGTTCCTTTTCCAGCCTTGGCCACGCCGATCATGGCTGGCTCAACGCCCGGCACCATTTTTCCTTTTCCAGCTATCAGGATCCGGACCGCATGGGATGGGGCAGCTTGCGCGTCTGGAATGATGACGAGATCGCACCGCAAAGCGGTTTCCCGACCCACCCCCATCGCGACATGGAAATCATCACCTATGTCCGCCAAGGGGCGATCACGCACCGCGATTCAGTGGGCAATGAAGGCCATACGCTGGCTGGCGATGTCCAGGTGATGAGTGCCGGTACCGGTATCCAGCACAGCGAGTTCAATCTCAGCGATGAGGAAACCCGTCTGTTCCAGATCTGGATCGAACCGACCGAAAAAGGCGGAACGCCGCGTTGGGATGCCAAGGAGTTTCCCAGGGGCGACCGGGCCGGTTCGCTCGAGGTGCTGGCCAGTGGCTTCGATGAAGACCTTGAAATTGGTGCGCTCTGGATCCGGGCCGATGCCCGGCTGTCCGGCGCTACCCTGACCAAGGGTGATGCAATCACGCATGCGCTTGCGGACGGTTATCGCGGCTATCTGGTTGTGTCCGAAGGTCGGTTGCGCGTGAACGGTGTCGATCTCGATACCCGCGATGCAGCTGCCATCTCTGACATCACAGAACTCAGCATCGAAGCGATAGATGATGTCGAGTTCCTGCTCGCCGAAGTGCCGGCGGTTGCGCACTGAAGGGAAGAGGGGCCATTTGGTCCCTCTTTTCTTTACCCTTCTCCCCTCATCCAAACCCATTGGAGTGTCTAATGACCGATCTTTCTTCCCCCAATATCCTCCGTATCGATGCCAGCGGTCGCCATGACGGCTCGGCCTCACGTGCGCTTGGCGATCATCTTGTCGCGCAATTGAAAGCCAAGCACCCGGGCGCCAGTGTGGCGGCGCGCGACCTTGCGCCAGGTGTGCCCTTTGTCGATGCCGACTGGATCGGCGCCAATTTCACCCCTGCCGAGGCACGGACGGATGAGCAAAGCGCCAAGCTCGCTGTTTCCGATGCGCTGATCGAAGAAATTGAAACGGCGGATATCCTGGCCATCGATACCCCGATCTATAATTTCGGCCCGCCGGCCGTTCTGAAAGCCTGGATCGACATGGTCGCCCGGGCCGGCAAAACCTTCCGCTACACTGAAAATGGACCTGTCGGACTGCTGGAAGGCAAAAAGGCCTATATCGCGATCGCCAGCGGTGGAACGGAAGTCGGGAGTGATATCGATTTCCTAAGCGGCTATCTGCGCCACTTTCTCGGCTTTATCGGCATCAGCGATGTCGAGCTCTTTGCGGCCGATCAGATGATGATGCGCGGCGCGGACCGGATCGATCATGCCAAAGCCGAGATCGAGGCAGCTATCTGAGTCCTGCCTTGCGGATCAGGCGGGAGCCTGTCACTGCCGCTCCATGCTCAGTGATCGGATCCTATGTGTCGATGGCGAGGCGATCGTCATCGACAAGCCTGCCGGGCTGGCGGTCACTCGCCCGAAGCGCGGTGGCGATTGTGTCGAGGATCGGCTTGGCGAATTGCGATTGAACTTCAAACGCGAACCGATGATTGTCCATCGGCTGGACCAGGATACCAGTGGCTGTTTGCTCCTCGCCCGCAATCCCAAAGCGCTCAAGCGCTTCAATCGTACCTTTGAAGCCGGGGTCGTCGAGAAAATCTATTGGGCGGTGCTCGATGGCGTGCCGGATGGCGAGACCGGATTGATCGATATGCCACTGGCAAAACGATCGACGAAGGAACGGGGCTGGTGGGTCGAAGAAGATCCGCGCGGCAAGGCTGCCCGCACCCACTGGTCGATACTGGCCCAGAAGGCTGGACGGGCGCTGGTCGAGTTCCGACCCGAAACCGGGCGGACCCATCAGCTCCGGGTCCATGCGCAACTTGGCCTTGGTATCCCGATCATCGGTGATCCGGTCTATGGGACATCTGCCTCCCACATGTTGTTACACGCCCGTGCGCTCACCGTGCCTCGGGACACCAAGCCAGCAATTGAAGCGGTGGCGCCGCTTCCCGATCATTTTGGCGATTGGAAAACCAACTAGTCGAACTGGCCGGGCGAAATCCGGAAAGTTTCGATTGGAATATACTCGTTCACCTCGAAATCGGTATAGATGAAGTCATAGGCGCGCACGCCATTGAGCCAGCTGCGCGTCCGGCCGGGCTGGACCCAGCTAATCCCGTCCTTGGTGAAGAAATTGTCGAAACGCCGTTCGTGAAAGCCGCGCGGGGTTGCAAAGGCAACGCGCGCCATACGGTAATCATCCTTGCGCAGGGAAAAGACGCCGCGACCACCACTTGGATCTATCACCGTTACAGAAAATACCGGTGCGCCGTCGACATGATCATCGGGCTCGCGTTCCAGGCTGTATCCATCGTCCAGTGCAAAACGGAACATGCCAAAGCCCATCGAAGTGCGCCAAAACGGGCTGTCAGCCCCTTCACCGGTCGGTCCATTCACATCATAGGTTTCGCTGCCGTCAAAGGCGATCTGCAAGCGTGGCTCGCCATCGACAAAGGAGGAAACCCGGATCTGCCCATCGGCGAGATGGCCATCAGGTTTGGTATCGGGATGGATACGCCACAGGTCATAGGGGTCGTGCCGGATCGGCTCTCCCGGCCCATCGGGATATTCGAGCAGGTGGCCGTGCAGGTGATAGCTGGTCGGGCGAAGCCATTGATCACCGCCCATTGCGGCCTGCGCGCGGCGGACAATCTCTGCGGCATCCAATGCCTGATCATCGCTCGACTGTGCGAGCGCCGCCGTGAGTGGCAATGCGGTGGCGACGCCGGTTGCCCCGCAAATCTGGATGAATGTCCTGCGTTCCATGGCCTGTGTCTCTCCCTTATCCCCTGTTGCCACACTATCGACTTGATTGACGATGACCAAGCGCCGCTATTTGGACAGTGCGCGCCTCCTTCGGTTAGGAGGGCGACATGGCCCGGTTCGACCTATCCTCCATTCCTGCCGATGCGATCGAAGAGCGTCATCTTTCGGGCACCGGCCCGGGCGGGCAGAATGTGAACAAGGTGGCGACGGCGGTGCAGCTGCGCGTCGACGTGTTCGCGCTCGGCCTCGCGCCCGCTGTCTACCGCCGGCTGAAGGATCTCGCCGGGACCCGGCTTACCGCAGCTGGTGTATTGGTGATCACCGCCCGGGCGCATCGCACGCAGGAGGCCAATCGACGCGATGCAATGGCGCGACTATCAGAATTGCTTGGCAAAGCGCATGAGCGGCCAGCGCGTCGGATCAAGACCAAACCGAGCCGCGCGGCCAAGGCGCGCAGGGTGGACAGCAAAAAGGTTCGCGGGCAGGTCAAGAAAGCGCGATCCAAACCGCGTCTCGACTGAGCGGCGACCGACGGAAAGAATTGCATGCATAGCTTCGATATTGCCGGATCAAGCGACAAGCCCGCTCTCTATGCAGATTTGCGCTCAGCGCTGGATGGGCTGACGGCGGACGAGCCAGATCCAATTGCCAATATGGCCAATATGGCGGCGCTCCTTTGGGAATATCTGCCGGACATCAACTGGGCCGGTTTTTATCGGGCGATTGATGGCGAACTGGTGCTGGGCCCGTTTCAGGGGAAAACGGCCTGTATTCGCATTGCGATAGGCGCCGGCGTCTGCGGGACGGCGGCGGCGTCGCGCGAAACACAGCTCGTGGATGATGTCGACGCCTTTCCCGGCCATATTCCCTGCGATGCCGCCTCAGCATCCGAGCTAGTCGTCCCGATCATCGTCAAGGGCGATCTGATCGGCGTGCTCGATATCGACAGCCCGAACAGGGCTCGCTTCGATGCCGATGATGCGGCCGGGTGCGAAGCGCTGGTCGCACTGATCGGTCCTCGGATAGTCGGCTAAGCGCCTGATTGCCCCCATTTGCACTGGTTCATTTCGGGACAACATTAACCCTTAGTCGCGTGGAATAGCCGTCTGAAAACTGTTAAGAAACTATGAACGCCGGGGGGATTGATAGCCTTCCGACTGATTGTTTCTATGGGAAGGGCATTTCATGCGTAGCTTAGCTTTTCTGGGCCTTTTGACCTCGGTTGCACTGATTCCGGCGCCTGTTGCGGCGCAAAGCGACTCAGGCGCGGCTGCGCCCAACGCAGCCGTTGCCATGGCGGCCCAAGGCATGCGCGGGGCGAACCGGATGCGCGGTAATTATCGGATGCGGGGGAATCACGGAATGCGCCGGATGCATCGCGGAAACTTCCGCCGCTTCCATCGCGGCACGCGTTTTTTTGGATCGGGCGCGCGTTTTTATACCGGGGGCTTTGTTCCGCGCTATTATCTCGCGCCGCGCTATTATGTGATCAACTGGGCGCATTATGGCCTGGGCCAACCGGGTTACGGCCATCGCTGGGTTCGCCACTACAATGATGCCTATCTGGTCGATCAGTACGGCCGGGTGTCCGACAGCCGCTATGATGTCGGCTATGAGGGCGATCGCTATTATGACGACCGCTACAATGACGACCGGCGTGACTATCGCGACGATGACGATCGGCGTGGCGGCAATGCCGGTGACACGGTTGCCGGTGCGATTGCTGGCGGTGTGATTGGCGGCGTCGCGGGCAATCTGATTGCTGGCGCAGGAGACCGAACCGAAGGCACGATCATCGGTGCAGCTGTCGGCGCGATCGCAGGTGGTGCGATTGGCAACGCGGCCGGACGCAATGATCGTCGCGGCGGCTATGACGATCGCTACTATAATGATCGCGTGCCCGAATATGTCGGCGATGGCGATTTCTATCCGCCAGCAGCGCCAGGCTATGGCCAGCAAGGCAATCCATATCTCGGCTATCAACCCGCTTCGACGGTGCAGACAACGGTCACCGTAAATGGTGTGACGACGCATGCGTCGCAGACTGTGGGCGGCATCACGCAGAGTTCGACCACCACGGTGGTGACAAGTGGTTGCTGCCGTCCCCGGACGACAGTAGTGACAACGCCGCAAACCCATCATGCGCGCCATCAGGGCCATGCACATACGAGCGGCCATCACGCCGAGCATCGACCGCACCATGCCACTAGTCGGCGCGACGCACATCCGCACACGGCCCAGCATCATGCGCAACATCCGCATCAGCATGGGCCGACGCCAGTTGCCTATGCACCCGATCAGCCATTGCCAGGACCGGCACCGCAGCTCGATGTCCCGAACCCGCCGGAGCGGACAATCAACTTTATCGAAGAGGAAGTGCGCTAAGCACCGCCACGGCTCTGCGGCACTAACCGGCTAGTCTAACCGAGGCGTTCCAGCTCCTCGAAGCTCAGCGCGCCTGGCACCACGATAACCGGGCAGGGGAGTTGTCCCGCTACGTTCCCGGCAAAATGCGAGACCAGCGGACCCGGCGGGCCCTCGGCTGCTGCGCCGAGCATCAGCCCCGCGATATTCCCGCTCTCGTCAATGGCTTCGCGGACCATTTTCGCAGGATCGCCGCGCTTGACGACGATCTTCGGCTGGACACCCGTTGCTTCGACAAGCTCGCCTGCCGCTTGTGCCACGGCCGCCTCAGCGCGCAGCTTGGCTTCGTCTTCGAACGTCGCTTCGACGGCCGCCCAATTCACAAATTCCTGCGGCGGGATCAGCGCAACAATCTCCACCGTCCGGCCAAGCTTGATCGCGCGCACGGCTGCATAGTGCAGCGCGGCGCGTGCCTCTGGCGTTTCATCGATAACGACTAAATAGGTCCGCATTGCGATCCGCTCCCCTCTTGCCGCCAAGACTGGTCGAAACTGAGCCTGCTGGCAAGAAGCGGCGGCCAGAGACCCTGTTCGCAGCGCGGTTTCGCGGCTAGGTTGCGGCCAAGCAGAAGGGGAGAGGCATTCTATGCGCATTGTCGGTTTTTGGCTGGTTTGCATCTTTGCGCTGCTGTTGAGCGCGGTCAGCCTATACGATCTCTATATGACGCTGACGGTCAATCGCGACTATCTTGCGGAATTTCCACCGGAATTCATGGAGATGATCGAAGCATTTCCGGAATGGCGGCGCTTGCTATGGACAACCAGCGTCTTTCTCGGCGTGATCGGTGCGGTGTTGCTGACGCTCCGCAAGATCATGGCAGAGCGGGTGTTCTGGGCCACAGCAGTAACGATGGCGGCGGGCTTTGTTGGCCATGACCTGCCGTTCGGCAACGGGATCGAAGCCTATGGCACCGGCGGCATCATCTTCTCCGTCATTCTGATCGGAATTCAGATACTGTTCGCCCTTTACGCGCGATGGGCAGCGCGGCATGGGTTGATCGGACAAACTCGATCGTCGAATTCAGGGACTGGCAATGCCGATTGAACTCAAAATGCCCGCGCTCTCGCCGACCATGGAGGAAGGCACGCTTTCCAAATGGCTCGTCAAAGAGGGCGATGAGATCAGCTCTGGCGATATCATGGCCGAGATCGAAACCGACAAGGCGACGATGGAATTCGAAGCCGTGGATGAAGGTGTACTCGCCAAGATCCTGGTCGCCGAAGGGACAGACGAAGTTCCCGTCGGCGCGGTAATCGCGATCCTCGCCGAAGAGGATGAAGATGCGAGCAGCATTGAAGCTCCGGCGGCCGCGCCAGCCAAGCCAGCCGCAGCGCCCGAACCAGCCGCTACACCTGCTCCGCCACCACCGGCACCGGCCACTCCGGCTCCCGCAGCGCCTGCACCATCCGCTGCGCCAAGTGGAAGCCGCATCAAAGCAAGCCCGCTCGCTCGCCGTCTCGCCGAGCAAAATGGTCTCGACCTTGCCAGCCTGAGCGGCAGCGGCCCCAAGGGCCGGATCGTCAAAGCCGATATCGATCAGGCGCTGGCCGGTGGCGCGCCCGCCAAGCCAGCCGCTGCAGCTGCTCCTGCCGCAGCCCCGGTCGATGCTGGCGAAATCCCGCACGAGGTCGAAAAACTCTCCAACATGCGCAAGACGATCGCGCGCCGCCTGACCGAAGCGAAACAAACTGTTCCGCATATCTATCTGACAGTCGATATCCGGCTCGATGCGCTGCTGGACCTGCGCAAGGAGCTGAACGCGTCATTGGAGGCGCGCGATATCAAGCTCTCGGTCAATGACCTGCTGATCAAGGCGCTCGCCCAGGCCCTGATCCAGGTGCCGAATTGCAATGTCGCCTTCGATACCGACACGCTGATCAGATTCAGCCGCGCCGATATCTCGGTCGCCGTCAGCATTCCGGGCGGGCTGATCACGCCGATCATCACCGGCGCAGACAGCAAATCCGTTTCGGCGATCTCGCAAGAAATGAAAGAGCTGGCCGGACGCGCCAAGGACGGCAAGCTGCAGCCGCACGAATATCAGGGCGGAACCGCCAGCATCTCCAATATGGGCATGTTCGGCATCAAGCAGTTCGACGCGGTCATCAATCCGCCCCAAGGCATGATCATGGCAATCGGCGCTGGCGAAAAGCGGCCCTATGTCATTGATGACAGCCTGCAGATCGCAACGATCATGAGCGCCACCGGCAGTTTCGACCATCGCGCCATTGACGGCGCGGATGGCGCCCAGCTGATGCAGGCATTCAAACAGCTGGTCGAAAACCCGCTGGGGATGCTGGCATAGGCCGAAGGGACTTGGGATGATGGGATTTTTAAAAGCGACAATCATCGCTGCTGCCCTCCTCGCGGCGCCCGTGCTCGCGCAGTCCAACGACCGCCAGCCGGTGATGATCGGGCTCGACGGGCCGGAATTTGATGCCTGTGGTTCGCTGGGGGAAGTCGCCAACCTCAATCCGCGCGGTGACAATTATCTCTCGGTCCGTGCGCGGCCGACAACCAGCGGGACCGAACTGGATCGTCTGGGCCCCGGCGCGCGCATCCTGATGTGCGATGCGACCACAGATGGCTGGATCGGCGTGGTGTACGATCCCAATGCTGATGAAGATTATTTTGATTGCCAGGCGCTTGGCCTTGAGCCCGAACCGCGGCCCTATACAGGGCCATGCCGGTCTGGCTGGGTCCATGGCGATTATGTGATTGTGATTGCCGGATAGGAAGGAACGCGGCGTGGCCAACCAATATGATCTTATCATCCTGGGCTCGGGTCCCGGCGGTTATGTTGCCGCAATACGGGCAACTCAGCTGGGCCTGAAGGTCGCGATTGTCGAGCGTGAGCGGTTGGGCGGCATCTGTCTCAACTGGGGCTGTATCCCGACCAAGGCGCTGCTCCGGACAAGCGAAATCTATCATTATATGAGCCATGCCGAAGCCTATGGGCTGAAGGCCGACAATCCGGGCTATGATCTCGCCAAGGTGGTCGAGCGTTCGCGCAAAGTTGCCGGCCAGCTCAACCAGGGCGTCACCGGCCTGATGAAGAAGAACAAGGTGGATGTGCATGAAGGGTTCGGCACGATCACCGGCAAAGGCAAGCTGACGGTGAAGGCCGAAGACGGCAAGGCGACGGAGCTCAGTGCCAAATCGATCATGATCGCCACCGGCGCGCGGGCGCGGGACCTGCCGTTCGCAAAGGCCGATGGCAAACGCATCTGGACTTATCGCCATGCAATGGTGCCCGAAGAAGTGCCGTCCAAGCTATTGGTCATTGGATCGGGCGCGATCGGGGTTGAGTTTGCGAGCTTCTATTCGGATCTCGGTGCCGATGTGACGATCGTCGAGATGCTACCCCGCATCCTGCCGGTCGAAGACGAAGATGTGTCGAAACATATGCAAAAGGCGCTCAAGAAGCAGGGCATGACAATCATGACCGGCGCGGGCGTCGAAAAGCTCGAAGCCGGTGCGAAATCGGTCAAGGTCGCGATCAAGGATGCCAAGGGCAAGGTCAGCGAAAGCGAGTTCAGCCATGCGATCGTCGCGATCGGCATTGTTCCCAATACCGAAGATATCGGGCTCGAAGCACTGGGCGTGAAGACCGCCAAGAACGGCCATATCGAGGTTGACGGTTTTGGGCGCACCAATGTCGATGGCATATTGGCAATCGGCGACGTCACCGGCCCGCCCTGGCTCGCGCACAAGGCGAGCCATGAGGGCGTTGTCGCGGTAGAGCAGCTGGCAGGCAAGAATCCGCATCCCTTCACGACTGAAAATATTCCGGGCTGCACCTATTCGCGCCCGCAAGTCGCCTCGGTCGGCCTGACCGAAGCACAAGCCAAGGACGCCGGGCACACTGTCCGCGTCGGCAATTTCCCCTTTATCGGTAATGGCAAGGCAATTGCGCTGGGCGAAGCGGATGGGTTCGTCAAAACCGTGTTTGATGCCAAGAGCGGCGAACTGCTTGGAGCGCATATGATTGGCGCGGAGGTCACCGAGCTCATCCAGGGCTATGCCGTGGCGCGCCAGTTGGAAACGACCGAAGCCGAGCTGATGGAAACTGTCTTCCCGCATCCCACGCTCAGCGAAATGATGCATGAAAGCGTGCTCGACGCCTATGATCGGGTGCTGCACATCTAAGTCACGCTAATAAGGACATTGCCCATGATTTTCCGGATTGTCGCCGCGCTATCGCTGTTTCTGGCCCCATTGGCGGCGCAGGCCGAGACGCTCGTGGTCACCGCCGATCGCATGATCGATGTGCTTGAGGGTGAGACTATCGACAATCCGGTGGTGGTGGTGACCGATGGCCGGATCACAGCTGTTTCGAGTGGAGCGCTTCCAGCTGATCTGGCCGAGGATGCAGAGCGTCTCGATTTGCCGGGAATGACCCTGGTTCCGGGCCTCATCGATATGCATGTCCATCTGACGACAACGCCGCGGATCGGCGGCTATCGCCGGCTCGAATATACCGACAGCTTCTGGCTGACCTTGGGGGTGCCCAATGCGCGGGCGATGCTCGAATCCGGCTTTACGACGATCCGCAATGTCGGAGCGTCGGATTATGCCGATGTCGCCCTGCGCCAGGGCATCAATAGCGGCTTCTATCCCGGGCCGCGCATCGTCGCCGCCACTCGGTCCTTTGGTGTGACGGGCGGGCATTGCGATATGAATGGCCTGCCGCCGTCTCTGGTGCTGCGCGATGGCGAGCGCGGTGTGAATGGTCCGGAGGCGGTTCGCCTCCAGGTGCGCCAGAACCGGCGCTATGGTGCGGATGTGATCAAGATTTGCGTCACCGGTGGCGTTTTCTCGCGCGGAACCGAAGTCGGCATGCAGCAAATGTCAGCCGAGGAGGTTCGCGCGGCGGTTGAAGAAGCGCATATGCTTGGCATGCGGGTCGCCGCCCATGCGCATGGCAATGCGGGTATCCGCACCGCTATTGAGGCTGGTGTCGATACGATCGAACATGCCAGCTATCTCGACGATGAAACGATCCGCATGGCGATTGCGCGCGGGACATTCTTCTCAATGGATATCTACAACACCGAATATACGCTGAGCGAAGGCGAGGCGAACGGGGTGCTGGAAGAAAATCTCGCCAAGGAGCGCCAGGTCGGCACGATCCAGCGGCAGAGTTTTCAGCGTGCGGTGGAACTTGGCGCGCGCCATGTCTTTGGTTCAGATGCCGGCGTCTATCCGCACGGTACCGGCGGGCGACAATTTGCGCGCATGGTGCGCTTCGGGATGACACCGCTCCAGGCTATCCAGGCGGCGACAGCGAATGCCGCTGAGGCGCTGGACCGCACGGCCGATGTCGGTGCAATCGCACCGGGTCGCTATGGCGATATCATTGCCGTGGATGGTGATCCGCTGACAGACATCACGGCCCTTGAAGACGTGGATGTCGTCATCAAGGGCGGCGATGTGGTGCTGGACAGGCGCTAAAACGCCTGAAGCAATATGTGATTAGAGCGCTGTCGCCTGAGACGGCTTGGCCGCTGCGTCAGCCGGCTTTTCATCGACCAGTTTCAGCGATGCGTCCTTAGCGGGCTTTGGCTCTTCTTTTTTCAGAGTGCCGGCGCTTTTGTGCCGGAAGCTGCCTTCGACATGGCCGCCAGCTTCGATGCTGAGCTTTTCATAAGTAACATCGCCAATGACTTTCGCTGATGCTTCAACGATCAGTTCCTTGGCCATGATCGACCCTTCAACGCGGCCAGCGACCCGGGCTTGTTCAGCGCTGATTGCGCCTTTCACCGAGCTGTTGGCTGCCTGGACGAGCGTGGCGCAGCGAATATCGCCTTCGACACGGCCATCGACATGAAGATCGACGGACGCGTCGATATCGCCGGTTACGGTGACGTCCGAGCCGATGACCGAGAAGGTCGACCGGTTATCAGAGCTCGACGGAATTGCCATTTCTTCGTTCTGCGACGGATTGGATTTCGAGAACATCGCGATCTGCCTCCAATAGGGGCCGCGGATTTACCGCACGGCCATTGATGCGCACTTCATAGTGCAGGTGCGTAGCAGTTGAGCGGCCTGAGCTGCCCATTCTGCCAATTCGATCCCCCCGATCGACTTGCTCCCCGACTCGAACACTAATAGCAGAAAGATGGGCGTAACGGGTAATTACCCCGGCGCCGTGATCGATTTCGATCGTCCGGCCATAGCCGCCCTTCCATCCTGCAAAACTCACACGGCCCGGCCCGGTGGCGAGAATGCCTGTGCCGTGGCTGCCGCGAAAATCGATGCCGTTATGCATGGCGCGGCCCCGGGTGAAGGGATCGCGGCGCAGGCCAAATGGGCTGCTCATCGCGCCATAAGCGGTCGGCTTGGCGGACGGGATTGCACGAAGCGAAAGCTCCATCACCGCGAGCCGGTTGAGCGCAATTTCAAGATCAGCGATTTCGCTGTCGATCGCACCATCCAAGGTCATCGCCGTGCGGATCGGCTCGAGCGGACCACCCTGTGCCTGGCGGCTCATCACGCGGGGGTCGAAACCGAATTCGCGAATGGCGGCCGCTGTGCGTGCGGTGCGTTCTTCAACGGCGCCGCGCAGCGCTCGTGCAAAGGCGACTTGATACTCTTCCAGTTCGCGCAGGGCAGCGGCTTCTGGAATGGCTTCGCCGACTTCGTCCGTTTCTTCGCCGCCTTCGCCTTCGGTCTCATCAATTTCGAGATTGCCGAAATGACGGCGGACCAGGGCATCAAGCACTTGCTGGCGGCGTTCGACGCGGGCCACTTGATCTTCGACCGAGCCGCGATATTCGGCGACGCGCTCGGCGGTTTCGGTGACTTGCTGTTCGCGCTGGTCGAGAGCGATTCGGTCGCTCGCGCCTTTCACCTGCAGTCCGACCATGACCAAGGTGAAGGCCAGCCAGCCAACCAGGCCAGCGGCCACGATCGAAACGACGCGGATCTGTAATTTACTGGAAATCCTGAAGAAACGGAGCTTGCCGCCGGAGCGGATATGTAGCTCATGATCAGGAAAAAGGCCCTTAAACCGAGACCATAGTCCCGGGCCTTCCACTTCGTTTTTCGACACGTGCAACCCTGCGAATTGTAATTTGTGTAGTCCCGCTAGCAACAAAGTGTTTAAATCGCGAATCTATCGAACGCGACCACGATGAATCGTTGGCGAGTCACGTCGAGTCGACGAAATCGCCAGAACAGGCGGGGTTTGGGCTTTAGATTTTCCTGTTGAACCGCCGCTGAACGTGCCTATAGCGCGATATGGCCAAAGGTACGCATGATCATAAAGACGATCCCCGCAATGCGGTGGTTTTCATCAATATAAATGGCGAGCTGGTGCCGCGCGCCGAGGCGATGGTCTCGGTTTTCGATTCCGGTTTCATGCTTGGCGATGGGGTCTGGGAAGGCCTGCGCGTACATCAGGGTCGCATCGCCTTTCTCGACCAGCATATGGATCGACTGTTTGAAGGCGCCAAGGCGATCGACATGGACATCGGTATCGATCGGGCGACACTGGAGCAGCGGCTCTATGATACGCTTGATGCGATGGACGATACCGAAGGCGTCCATATTCGCCTGATGGTAACCCGCGGCATTCGCTCGACACCCTATCAGGATCCCCGGGTCATCATCTCCCCGGCAACGATCGTGATCGTCCCGGAATATAAAGAGCCGCTGCCGGAGATTATCGAGCGCGGCATCAGGCTGTTCACCGTGCATGTCCGGCGCGGCGATCCGGCCGTGCAGGACCCGAAGCTCAATTCGCATTCCAAGCTCAACTGCATCACCGCCTGTATCCAGGCGACCAAAGCCGGTGCTGACGAAGCACTGATGCTGGATCCGCAGGGCTTTGTTGCGACGTGCAATTCGACCCATTTCTTCATCGTCCGCGGCGGTGAAGTCTGGACATCGAGCGGTGATTATTGCCTCGGCGGGATTACCCGCGGCACGGTGATCGACCTGTGCCAACAAGCCGATATCCCGGTGTTTGAAAAGAATTTCTCGCTCACCGATGTCTATGGTGCAGACGAAGCGTTTGTCACCGGGACTTTCGCTGGCCTTGTGCCCGTTACCGAGATTGACGGGCGCAGCCTGACAGCGGCTCGCGGGCCGATGGTGGAGCGGCTGCAGCAGCTCTACACCGCGCGGCTTGCGGCAGATACGGCGGCCCGATCCCGCCCATGACGATCCGGATTTCCATGTGGTCGGGGCCGCGTAATATCTCAACGGCGATGATGCGCAGTTTTGGCGCCCGCGCCGACACATTTGTCAGCGATGAACCCTATTATGGAGCCTATTTGAAGGATACCGGATTTGCCCATCCGATGGCCGATGAGATCATCGAAGCGATGGATTGCGACTGGGCTTCACTGACGCGTACGCTGAACGGCGATCCGGCGGACGGGAGCGCCATCTGGTACCAAAAGCATATGCCGTCCGAGATGGTCGGTTCGGTGGGGATCGGCGATCTTGCCGACCATCGCCATGCCTTCCTCATTCGCGATCCCGCGCGGATGATCGCGAGCTATGACAAGAAGATGGAAGAGGTGACCTTCGAGGATATGGGCGTTGAGCGCCTGCATCTTTTCTTTCGGATGGAAGCCGATCGCCTGGGTTATGCGCCGCCGGTGGTGGAGGGCGCCGATATTCTTGATGCACCCGGGCCGATGCTGGAGGCGCTATGCCAGGCGCTCAGCATTCCGTTCGATCCGGCGATGCTCCAATGGGAACCGGGTCGGCGCGATACGGACGGCGTGTGGGCACCGCATTGGTATAATCGTGTCGAAGAGAGCACCGGATTTGAAGGTGATGATCGCGGGCCGGTAGAGATTCCCGCCGGATATGAGGCACTCTATGAGCGTTGCCGCCCGCATTACGAGGCGCTCAAATCCTATAAAATCGAGCTATAGCGCTTCTAGTCAATCCGTTCACTGCGGCGCGCACGCCGCCTTGCTCTCCCAGCTGGCATCTCCTGCAAGGCTCATCTGCGAAACTTGCCCATTCTCCAGCGCATTTACCCAGCTGGTGATCAGCGGTTGAATCAGCCGGAAGTTGGGACGGTGGCGGACGCCGGTAATGATTGCGAGCGCGGCCGGAGAACAGGTCGCACGATAGAGCCGTTCCGAATTGTCGGGCTCGACATAATTGTCGTCCGCGCCATGGATGAACAACAGCGGTTCCTCGACCCCAGCCAGCGCGACGATGCTCTCCCAGCTATCGGGGATCAGTATCTCGCTGAAATAGGGGGCCGCCTCGCCAAGATCACTGAACGTGCCAAGCGTGATCACACCGTCCAGCGCCTCGCGCGCGGCCAGTTGGATGGCAACGGCGCCCCCCAGCGAATGGCCGAATACATAGATATCGCCATCGGTACCCGTTTGCTGTTCAGCATAGCGGAAAAAGGCTTGCGCATCGGTGATCAGTCCAGTTTCGTTGGGTGATCCGGGATTATCGTTGAACCCGCGATAGGAGGCGACGAGCACGCCGCGTCCGGCCTCGACCAGGCGCTGCACATAGCCGGCCATCCGCCCGGCATTATCGCGTCGGCCATGAAGCACGAGAATGATATCCGATTGGCCCTCCGCTGGTGTCCAATAGAGGCCGACAAGATCCAGGCCATCCTCCGTCGTGACGGAAATCTGGTCTGGAGCTGGGCCATCCCATTCCGGTGTTGCGATTGGGCCAACCGGCGGCGCATATAATTGGGCACGCGCGAATTGGGCACATCCCGATTGTGCGACAAGCAGCGCAATGGCCACCACGAACAAAAGGGCGAAGTGCAAACGAGTCATGGAAACCGGCTAAGCCTTTTTGTCTTAACCGGAACTGTCTGGAGCGGGATTGGCCTCGGGATCGATCCAATTCGCATCGGGCAGTTCATAAAGCTGGTCGAATATATCCATCGGAATCCCAAATGGTCGTCCATTGCCTGAGTTCCACAAGACGGCCACACCGGTCCGCCGGGCCGGATCAATCATGATCATCGCGCGATATCCACGGACCGCGCCGCGATGGGTGATCACCGTGCGTCCTGCATAATCGTACACACGCCAGCCAAGCGCATAACGGGTATAGGAAATCCGCTCGGCATAGCGCCGGTTACGACGATCCTCGCGCTCGGTGCGGGCCTGCGGTTGGTGGATAGCCGCTAACAGATCGGGCGACAGGACTTCGGGTGCACCATTGACCTGGGCCTGCATCCAGATGGCGAGGTCGCGGATGGACCCATTTACGCCGCCGGCGGCCGGGATCCGATAATAAGGCTCGACGACTTCGACTTCCTCACCCGCGCCGCGATGGCTGCGCGCCCAGCTGGCACTCTCAAACAATCCCCGGCGCGAGACGCTTGCCGTGCTCATGCCCAAGGGTCGGAAAAGCCGATCCTCAAGGCTCGCTTCAAAGCTTTGACGGGTCAGGTTCTGGACAATCTCGCTGGCCGCATCGAAACCGATATTCTGATAGCGATGGCAGGTGCCCGGCGGGCAGGCGACGCGATGGCTGGCAAGTGCGGTGCGCAGGATGAAGGGGTCCTCTCCATCCTCGAGCCGATTATCGAGCGCATTGCGTTCAATACCGAGCCGGTGGGAGAGCAGGTCGGCAATGCTGATCCGGTTCTGGCCGCGCGCCGGCAGCCGGAGCGACGGCGCATATTCGGCCACGCGATCATCGAAGCTGAGCGCACCATCTTCGACCAGCAGGCCGATCATAGAGGCGGTGACGCCCTTTGAGAGCGACGCCCAGCGGAACACCGTATCCGCCGTCACCGGCTCTCCACTGTCGTGGAGCGTCTCGCCATAGCCTTTGGCAAATGTGATCTCGCCATTTTCCATGACCGCAACGGCAAGGCCGACCATGGTCTCGACCTCCATCAGTGCGGTGATGCGCCGGTCGATCTCATTATAGTCGACCAAGCCTGATCGACCGTCGAGCGCCAGGATTTCGGCATTGTCTGTAGTCGCGACATCGTCAGGTGGGCTGAGGCTGATGGTCAGGCCCTTGGGCGCGGCAACCGAGGGAAGTGGGCCGGATATCAGCGAGGCCATGGCCAGCGTGCCAAGGGCCACAATGATCAGAGTGATGGGGAGGGCGATCCGATCCATGATGTGCTTGACCCTTTGCCCGGTGACAGTGCGCCGGTCCAGATCAAAGATAGGGCGCTATTGTGGTCTCTTTAGAAAGAATTGGAGCGCCAGACCCGGTGGGGGCGGCGCTCCGTATCGCGTTTCCAAAAACAGTCCTGCGCTTACATATCCATCGCTTCGGCCACTTCGACCGTGCCATGATCCATGATCGGACAGCCTTTGGCCATTTCAATGGCTTGATCGATGGAATCGGCCTGGACGAGCGAATAGCCTGAAATTGGGTTCGCGCCGCCATCATCGGACACGCCGCTGGCCGAGACGGTCTTTGACGGTCCGGCTGGATTGCCGCCATCGACCACAGCATCCCCCAGGCCGCCCAACCAGGCATTCCATTTGGCCATAACTTCAGCCCCTTCTTCCGGTCTCTCCGGCGCTTTGCCGCCATGATAAGCGAATATATATTTAGCCATTACATCGTCTCCTTTATGATGTGGGGTTGCGGAAGTTATCAGGCGAAAAGCCGCTCCAGTTTGACGAAGGTCGACGTCCATCCTTCGCCATGGTTGGTGACGCTTTCTTCGTCCGGCAGGCCGGAATGGATCATCTTGAAGCGGGTGCCGCCTTCGCCGTCGTCCGCGACTTCGAAGCGAACCAGGCTTTCAAGACCGCGCTCGTCATTCTCGTCATGCCAGGCCCAGCTAAATTCGACGCTGTTCGGCGCATCATGGGCAATGACTTCGCCCGACACCTTATAGTTGGCGCCTTCGGCATTGGTCATCGTTGAATGCCAACGGCCCGGTTTCGACAGGTCGAGATTATGCTCTGAGACAATCAGGCCTTCGGGACCCCACCATTGCAGGATGTAATCGGTGTTCGTCAGATATTCGAAGACCGTATCCGGGGTCGCCGGGAAGGTCCGTTCCAGTTTCAACTCGCTCATTGTTTTTCACTTTCCTGATCAAGCATCGCAGCGAGGCGATCGAAGCTGCCTTGCCAGAATGCCTTGTGGCTCATCGTCCAGGCGCTGATCGCTTGTACGGTTTCGGGTCGGACCGCGTAGATACGCTGTTGTTTGTCGACCCGCTGGACGACAATGCCGGCGTTGCGCAGGACCTTGAGGTGACGCGAAATGGCGGGTGCCGAAATCGACACGCCCTGTTGCAGACTGCCGGCGTTCAGTTCGCCTTCGCGCAGCAAGCGTTCGACGATTGCAAAACGGGTAGGTTCGCCGAGCGCGGCAAAGACACTGGTAAGATTGGACACGGGCACCTCATTGATTCGCTATCTTGTTAATTAACATAAACGCGAAATATAATGAGTCAAGCTATCCCGTCAGTGCCTGTGTGACCCTGTGACCCAGTTCCGGCAGGACATCCTCTGCAAACCAGGGATTCCTCGCCATCCAGATATTGTTGCGGGGGCTGGGATGGGGGAGCGGCAGGATCTCGGGCGCATAGTCGCGCCACTGTTTGACCGTGTCTGTCAGTGTGGCGGGCGTTTCATCCAAGTGCCAGGCCATCGCATATTGGCCGATGACCAAAGTGAGCTGGATATTCGTCAGTTCTGCCAATAGCTTTTCCCGCCAATTCTCCGCGCAGCGGGGTGGGGGAGCCAGGTCGCCGGATTTTCCGGTACCCGGGTAGCAAAAGGCCATCGGCAGGATCGCAATCTTGGTCGGATCGTAAAATGTATCGCGATCGACGCCCATCCAGTTCCGCAATCGATCGCCGCTTGCATCGTCAAAAGGAATGCCGCTGGCCTGCACCTTTCGACCCGGAGCTTGACCCGCGATCAGGATCCTGGCGTCGCGATGCACCTGAACGACCGGGCGGATCGGTTCGGGAATGGTGCCCGCGCACAAGCGGCAATAGCGGATTGAAGGGAGCAAGGAGTCCAAAGTCATCGGGGTCTTTCTATCCGATCATAGGCGACCGGCCAAAGGCGCAGATAAAAAGGCGGCCTTCCTGCCGGGGAACAGGAAGGCCGCGAAGGGACTGTGCTAAGGGGAGCACACAGTCAGAAACTGAAACGAATACCGATTTGGGAGGGTGACGGATCGGTGTGGAACGCATCGACTTCGGAAAATCCGATATTGCCAAAGTCATGATCGTCGCCGACCTGGCCGGTAAATCCCGCCATGGGGCGCGGGCGGACGATATCTACGCGATCGCCGATCATTATGGCGGCCAGCTCCTCTTCCGCGATGCTGAAGCCATTGAGCATCGAAAGCCGGACGCTTGGAGAGGCCGAGGCGGTCATATCGGACGCCGCATTTCCTGGAACAACGGTGTGCACTGGGCGATCGGCAAGACCGAACTCGGCGCGTGTTTCGGCACTGGCCATGGCTTCGCTCATGGAAACGCTGCGCATGGCGCCGGAAAGTTGGACGGTGGCGGAGGCTTCACCGGTCTGGGCGTAAGCGGGCGACGTTGCGGCGAAGGTTGCGCCGATTGCGACTGTCAGTCCAGCAGAGGCGAACAGGATTTGCTTGATCATTATCTATCTCCAATTTCCGGCCCACCATTTTCTCAGCGCGGTCACTGGAGAGTTCGCAGGAGTGGTCGGATCGGTTACGGCACCGTCTCGGAAAGGATTCGGTCACAGTTATCGAGTTTCTCGATCACTGGTATTTGGGGGCGTCGCCGTACCGTTCGGCCCCCCAATTTTCTTGGCTCGGCAGCCATTGACCCTCTGGCGGACCGCCGCTATATCGCCGCCCGTACCGAGGATCGGTGGTGGGGGTTCATCCCAGACGCGATTCGCTTAAGGTACATGAGCTTGAACATTGCCATTGGCGTGTATGGGGCCTTGCGGAGCCGCTTGCGGTTACCGGAAGGCCTTTGTGCGTTTCCGGCTTCCGGGAAATCCGGTCGCCGAAAAAACACAGCGTGCCTTCGGCAAAGTAACTAAAAAGGTGAAGGGCTTCATGCCAACGATCAATCAGCTGGTCCGCAAGGGCCGCACACCGCAAAAGGTGAAATCGAAAGTACCCGCGATGGAAGCGAACCCGCAAAAGCGGGGCGTTTGCACGCGCGTATATACCACGACCCCGAAAAAGCCGAACTCGGCATTGCGCAAGGTGGCCAAGGTTCGCCTGACCAACCAGCGCGAAGTCATCAGCTATATTCCGGGCGAAGGGCATAATCTGCAGGAGCACTCTGTGGTGCTGATCCGCGGCGGTCGTGTACGCGACCTTCCCGGCGTCCGCTATCATGTGCTGCGCGGCGTTCTCGACACGCAGGGCGTGAAGGATCGCAGGCAGAGCCGTTCGAAATATGGCGCCAAGCGCCCCAAATAGATTGATCGAAGAGGTCTAACGATATGTCTCGTCGTCGCCGTCCCGAAAAGCGGGAAATTTTGCCGGATCCCAAATTTGGGGATGTGGTCCTGTCCAAATTCATGAACAACCTGATGTATGACGGCAAGAAGTCCGTCGCAGAAGGCATTGTCTATGGCGCGCTCGACCAGGTCGAAGCCAAGTCCAAGGCCGATCCTGTTCAGCTGTTCCATGATGCATTGAACAACATCAAGCCGGGCGTAGAAGTGCGCAGCCGCCGTGTCGGTGGCGCCACCTATCAGGTGCCGGTTGAAGTTCGCCCCGAACGCGCACAGGCGCTGGCCATTCGCTGGCTGATCGGTGCAGCTCGCGGGCGTGGTGAAAACACCATGGCAGCGCGTCTGTCCGGCGAGCTGATGGATGCAGCCAACAATCGCGGCAATGCGGTCAAGAAGCGTGAAGACACGCATAAGATGGCCGAAGCCAACCGCGCCTTTTCGCATTACCGCTGGTAATCACAAAACACTGACTCGCCGGTTCGATACCGGCAATGGAGCACTACAATGGCCCGCGATACCTCGATCGAAATGTATCGGAATATCGGCATCATGGCGCACATCGATGCTGGCAAGACGACGACGACCGAACGCATCCTCTACTATACCGGCAAGTCCTATAAGATCGGCGAAGTCCATGACGGCGCCGCGACGATGGACTGGATGGAGCAGGAGCAGGAGCGCGGGATCACGATCACGTCTGCTGCAACGACGACCTTCTGGCGCGATCATCGCATCAACATCATCGACACCCCGGGCCATGTGGACTTCACGATTGAAGTTGAACGTGCACTGCGTGTGCTCGATGGCGCGGTTGCCGTATTCGACGGCGTTGCCGGCGTAGAGCCGCAGTCCGAAACAGTTTGGCGCCAGGCCGATCGCTATCATGTGCCGCGGATGTGCTTCATCAACAAGCTCGATCGCACGGGCGCGAACTTCGACATGTGTGTCGAAATGATCGTTGACCGGCTGGGCGCGACCCCGATCGTGCTGACCCTGCCTATCGGCCTCGAAGCCGATCTTAAAGGTGTCGTCGATCTGGTGAACAATAATGCGATCATCTGGAAGGATGAATCTCTGGGCGCTGAATTCGTCATCGAAGATATTCCTGCCGACATGGCTGATGCCGCTGCTGCAGCGCGCGAAACCATGATGGAACTCGCCGTCGAGCAAGACGACGATATCATGGAATCCTATCTCGAAGGCACCGAGCCGGACGCCGATACGCTCCGCAAGCTGATCCGCAAGGGTACGCTGGCGCAGGCATTTGTTCCGGTGCTCTGTGGTTCGGCCTTTAAGAACAAGGGTGTTCAGCCGCTGCTCGACGCAGTTGTCGACTATCTGCCGGCACCGACCGACGTTGAAGCCATCAAGGGCATCAAGCCGGGCCAGCGTGAAGACGAAGAAGAAATCGAAGAATCGCGCGCATCGAGTGATGAAGCGCCGTTCTCCGCTCTCGCCTTCAAGATCATGACCGACCCGTTTGTCGGTACGTTGACCTTCTGCCGCGTCTATTCGGGCAAGCTCGATCGCGCGGACCAGGTGATGAATTCGGTCAAGGATTCGAAAGAGAAAATCGGCCGCATGTTGCTTATGCATGCGAATGACCGGGAAGACATTGAAACGGCCCATGCAGGAGACATTGTCGCCATCGCCGGCCTGAAGAATGTCACCACCGGTGATACGCTGTGCGCGTCAAACGCTCCGATCATTCTGGAACGGATGGAATTCCCGGATCCGGTTATCGAAGTTGCTGTCGAGCCGAAGACCAAGGCCGACCAGGAAAAGATGGGCATCGCGCTCAATCGCCTGGCTGCCGAAGATCCAAGCTTCCGCGTAACGTCCGACGAAGAATCGGGCCAGACGATCATCAAGGGGATGGGCGAGCTCCACCTCGAGATTCTCGTCGATCGCATGAAGCGCGAGTTCAAGGTCGACGCCAATGTCGGCGCGCCGCAGGTTGCCTATCGCGAAAGCCTGAAGCGGGCTGTCGAAGGCTTTTCTTATACGCATAAGAAACAGTCGGGCGGTTCCGGTCAGTTCGCCGAAGTGAAGCTCAACATCGCTCCTGGTGAGCGCGGTTCGGGCATCACGTTCGAAGATTCGATCAAGGGCGGTAATATTCCCAAGGAATATATCCCGTCGGTTGAAAAGGGTATGCGCGAAACTGCGGAAACCGGTTCGCTGATCGGCTTCCCGATCATCGATTTCGCAATTGAGCTGATCGACGGCAAATATCATGACGTCGATTCATCAGCACTGGCATTCGAGATTGCTGGCCGGGCTGCAATGCGTGAAGTGGCGCAGCAGTCGGGTATCAAATTGCTCGAACCGGTAATGAAGGTTGAGGTTGTGACCCCAGAAGACTATCTGGGCGACGTAATCGGCGATCTGAACAGCCGCCGTGGACAGGTGCAGGGTACAGACAGCCGGGGCAATGCCCAGACAGTCGATGCCATCGTGCCTCTTGCGAATATGTTCGGCTACGTTAATGAGCTGCGCTCGTTCTCACAGGGCCGTGCCCAGTATACGATGCAGTTCTCTCATTATGAGGAAGTGCCGCAGCAGGTAGCCGACGAAGTTAAGGCGAAACTTGCCTAAGCGAGATGAGTTGAGTTTTTAAGAGACGTACAAAGACGAGGAACAAATAATGTCGAAGGAAAAATTTGAGCGGACTAAACCGCACTGCAACATCGGCACGATCGGCCATGTCGACCATGGTAAGACGACGCTGACGGCTGCGATTACCAAGGTGCTGAATGCGGCAGTTGATTTTGCCGACATTGATAAGGCTCCTGAAGAGCGTGAGCGTGGCATCACGATTTCGACGGCTCACGTCGAATATGAAACCGACGCGCGCCACTATGCACACGTCGATTGCCCGGGCCACGCTGACTATGTGAAGAACATGATCACCGGTGCTGCCCAGATGGACGGCGCGATCCTGGTTGTGAACGCTGCTGATGGCCCCATGCCGCAGACCCGCGAGCACATCCTTCTCGCCAAGCAGGTCGGCGTGCCGGCCATGGTCGTCTACATGAACAAGGTCGACCAGGTTGACGATGAAGAGCTGCTCGAACTCGTTGAGCTCGAAATCCGCGAACTTCTCTCGGGCTATGAATTCCCGGGCGACGATATTCCGATCATCAAGGGTTCGGCTCTGGCCGCTCTCGAAGGTCGCGATCCGGAAATCGGTGAAAACTCGATCCGCGAGCTGATGGCCGCTGTCGACGAATATATCCCGCAGCCGGATCGTCCGCTGGACAAGCCGTTCCTGATGCCGATCGAAGACGTGTTCTCGATCTCGGGTCGCGGTACGGTTGTTACCGGTCGTGTTGAAACCGGAATCGTCAACACGGGCGACGAAGTTGAAATCGTCGGCATCAAAGACACGTCGAAAACGACTGTCACCGGTGTTGAAATGTTCCGCAAGCTTCTCGACGAAGGCCGTGCCGGCGACAATATCGGCGCGCTGCTTCGTGGTGTTGAGCGTGAGGGCGTTGAGCGTGGCCAGGTTCTGGCCAAGCCGGGTTCGATCACTCCGCACACGGAATTCTCTGCAGAGGTTTACGTTCTGTCGAAAGACGAAGGTGGCCGTCACACGCCATTCTTCGCCAACTATCGTCCGCAGTTCTACTTCCGCACGACGGACGTTACCGGTGAAATCACGTTGCCGGAAGGCACCGAAATGGTCATGCCGGGCGACAATGTTAAGCTTGGTGTCAAACTGATCGCTCCGATCGCCATGGACCAGGGTCTGCGCTTCGCAATTCGCGAAGGTGGCCGGACGGTCGGCGCAGGGGTTGTCGGCGACATCACTGCATAGTATAGGCTCCGCAAGCCCGCCCGATTCCCCTCGGGGAGTCGGGCGGCTTGTTTTTGTTTTAATTGGTTTAATGGGCCCGGCTTTGGTCGGGTTCTGGCTCTTTCTTATCGGTAGTTGGACATGGAAACGCAGAATATTCGTATTCGTCTGAAGGCATTCGATCATCGTGTGCTCGATCAGGCAACCGGCGACATCGCCGATACGGCTCGCCGCACGGGCGCGCTTATTCGCGGTCCTATTCCGATGCCGACCAAGATTGAAAAGTTCACGGTGAACCGTGGCCCGCATGTCGACAAGAAGTCGCGCGAGCAGTTTGAGGTTCGTACGTATAAAAGGCTGCTCGATATCGTGCAGCCGACACCGCAGACGGTCGATGCGCTGATGAAGCTCGATCTGGCCGCCGGTGTCGATGTTGAGATTAAGCTGGCTTAGCTAGCGCGCCGCTCCATCGGGGCGGTTTTAAAAATTGGGATACCGCGCAGCAATGCTGTGGTCTGCGTCCCCCGTCAGCTTCGCGGCTTAATGTCGCGCGGCACTCAGCCCGGACGGGGCGATGCATGGAAATTTGGGTTGATCACGCCCGCTGCATTTGCGCGGTGGGCCTCTGTTGAGGAGACGTACAGTGATGCGCAGTGGCGTTATCGCGAAGAAGATGGGAATGACACGCCTGTTCCAGGCGGACGGTCGGCACGTGCCGGTTACCGTTCTGCAGCTGGACAATTGCCAGGTTGTGTCGGTCCGTGAAGCAGAGCGCGACGGCTATACCGCCGTTCAGCTGGGCGCTGGCGTTGCCAAGCCCAAAAATGTTTCGAAGCCGGTCCGCGGCCATTTCGCGAAAAGTGAAGTCGAGCCCAAGGCTCGCGTCGTTGAGTTCCGTGTCGATGAGGATGCATTGCTTCCTGTCGGTGCGACGCTGACGGCGGATCATTTCGTTGCCGGCCAGACAGTCGACGTGACCGGGCAGACGCAGGGCAAGGGCTTTGCGGGCGCCATGAAACGACACGGTTTCGGCGGTCTGCGTGCAACCCACGGTGTTTCCATCTCTCACCGTTCGCACGGTTCGACGGGTAACCGCCAGGATCCGGGCAAGGTTTTCAAGAATAAGAAGATGGCCGGCCATATGGGCGACCGTCAGCGCACCCAGCAGAATCTCGAAGTTGTCCGCACCGATGCGTCGCGCGGCCTCATCTTCATCAAGGGTTCGGTTCCGGGTCACAAAGGGGCATGGTTGATCGTCAACGATGCCGTCAAGGTTCCGTTGCACGCCGATGCACCGATCCCAGGCGGCCTGCGCCGCAATGCCGATGAAACGGCTACCGAAGATGCACCGGCCGGCATGATCGAAGAAGGCGCCGTTCAGGAAGCCGATACCGGTCCGACCGATGCTGAAATCGAAGCAGCAGCTGCTGAAACTCCCGCCGAAACGCCAGCCGAAGACAAGGCTGACGATGCTGGCGATGACGAGCAGAAGGAGGGCTAAGCCATGAAGCTCAAGGTCAAAACCCTCGACGCTAAAGCCAAGGGCGATATCGATCTCAAAGATGAGATTTTCGGTCTCGATCCGCGCGCCGACATCCTGCATCGCGTAGTCAACTGGCAGCTCGAAAAGCGCCGGCCGACCGCACGTGCCGCTCGGGAGCGTTCGGACGTTAATCGCACCGGCAAGAAGTACGGCAAGCAGAAGGGCGGCGGTACCGCCCGTCATGGCGATCGTCGTGCCCCGATCTTTATCGGTGGCGGTAAAGCCCACGGTCCACGTAAGCGTGATTTCAATCCGTCGCTGAACAAGAAGGTTCGTGCGCTCGGCCTGAAAATGGCGCTGTCCGCCAAAGCCAAGAATGACACTCTGATCGTCGTTGAGAATATCGATCTCAAGGATGCGAAGACACAGGCGCTCAAAGGCCATTTCGACAAGCTCGGCATGGGCAAATCGGCGCTGGTTATCGACGGCGAAGGCGTGAACGACAATTTCCGCAAGGCTTCGGCCAATATCGTCGGCGTCGATGTGATGCCTGCGATCGGCGCGAATGTTTACGACATCCTCAATCATGAGACGCTGGTTTTGACCCGCGCAGCGGTTGAGCAGCTGGAGGCGCGCTTCAATGGCTAAAAAGAAAGAAGCGGTCGCACTCGATCACTACGACGTGATCAAGGGTCCGCACATCACCGAGAAATCGACCCTCCTGAGCGAAAACAACGCGGTTGTTTTCCAGGTCAGCAAGGACGCGACGAAACCGGCGATCAAAGCAGCGGTGGAAGCCCTGTTCGACGTCAAGGTTGAGAAGGTCAACACGCTGATCCAGAAGGGCAAATCGAAGCGCTGGCGGGGTCGCCCCTATCAGCGCAGCGACCTTAAAAAGGCAGTTGTCACCCTTGCGGATGGCGACTCCATTGACGTGACCACGGGGATCTAGTCATGGCACTTAAATCAGCCAAACCGACGAGTCCTGGCCGGCGCCATCTCGTCATTGTCGACAAGTCGGGCCTGTATAAGGGCGGACCGGTCAAAGCGCTCGTCGAAGGCAAGCGCAAGACGGGTGGCCGCAACAATATGGGTCATGTCACGTCGCGTGGCATCGGCGGCGGTCACAAGCAGAAATATCGCAAAGTCGATTTCAAGCGTCGCAAATGGGATATGGAAGCCACGGTTGAACGGATCGAATATGATCCCAATCGTTCGGCGTTCATCGCGCTCATCAAATATACCGATGACGAACTTGCCTATATCATTGCACCGCAGCGTCTCGACGTAGGTGACACGGTCATCGCTGGCGAAAAGGTCGATACCAAGCCTGGCAATGCCATGCTGCTCGGCCAGATGCCGGTCGGCACGATCTGCCACAATATCGAAATGCGCCCGGGCAAGGGTGGGCAGATCGCCCGCGCTGCCGGTACTTATGTCCAGGTCGTCGGTCGTGACCGCGGCATGGTCATGGTTCGTCTGAAATCGGGTGAGCAGCGCTACATCCCTGCCAATTGCATGGGCACGGTCGGCGCGGTTTCGAACCCGGACAATGCGAACACCTATTTCGCCAAGGCCGGTCGCAATCGCTGGCGTGGCAAGAAGCCGCTGACCCGCGGTGTCGCAAAGAACCCGGTCGATCACCCGCATGGTGGTGGTGAAGGCAAGACCTCAGGTGGCCGTCATCCGGTTTCACCGACAGGCAAGCCGACCAAAGGTGCTCGTACTCGTAATCCCAAGGCTGCTTCGAACAAAATGATCATCCGTTCGCGGCACAAGAAGAAGAAGAGGTAGTCATGGCCCGGTCCGTATGGAAAGGTCCGTTTGTAGACCTTCATCTCCTGAAGAAAGCCGAAACGGCGCAGGACGAAAACTCGAACAAGCCGATCAAGACCTGGTCGCGTCGTTCGACGATCCTGCCGCAGTTCGTTGGCTTGACCTTCAACGTTTACAACGGCCGCAAATTTGTGCCGGTTTCGGTGAATGAGGATATGGTCGGGCACAAGCTCGGCGAGTTCGCTCCGACCCGTTACTTCCCCGGTCACTTGGCCGATAAGAAGGGACGTTAGTCATGGGTAAGCAGACTAATCCCCGTCGCGTCGAAGAGAATGAGGCATTTGCGGTCGGCAGCTCGATCCGCGGTTCCGCTCAAAAGCTCAATCTGGTCGCCGGTCTGATCCGCGGCAAGAAAGCCGAAGATGCGCTGAACGTGCTGAGCTTCTCGAAGCGCGCCATGGCGGTTGACGTGAAAAAGGTTCTGCAGTCGGCAATCGCCAATGCAGAGAATAACCACAATCTCGATATCGATGCGCTGGTCATCAGCGAAGCGAGTGTCGGCAAACATATGACGATGAAGCGCTGGCGTGCCCGTGCTCGTGGCCGCTCGGCCCGGATCGTCAAACCGTTCAGCCGCATCCGCATTGTCGTTCGTGAAGAGGAAGACGCGTAATGGGTCATAAATCCAACCCGATAGGCATGCGCCTCCAGATCAACCGGACCTGGGACAGCCGCTGGTACGCCGAAGGCCATGAATATGGTCGGCTGCTGATGGAAGATCTCAAGATCCGCAAATACATCATGGATACGGTGCCCCAGGCAGCGATCTCCAAGGTGGTGATCGAGCGTCCGGCCAAATTGTGCCGCATCTCTGTCTATGCTGCTCGTCCCGGTGTGATCATCGGCAAGAAGGGCGCGGACATTGAAAAGCTGCGCAAGAAGCTCGGTGAGATGACGGACAGCGATGTGTCGCTGAACATCGTCGAAATCCGCAAGCCGGAAGTCGATGCGCGTCTCGTTGCCCAGTCGGTCGCAGACCAGCTGGAACGCCGGATCGCATTCCGCCGCGCCATGAAGCGCGCCGTTCAGTCGGCGCTGCGTCTCGGTGCAGAAGGTATCAAGATCACTTGTGGTGGTCGTCTCGGTGGTGCGGAAATCGCCCGGACCGAATGGTATCGCGAAGGCCGTGTGCCGTTGCACACCCTGCGCGCCAATGTCGATTATGCCGAAGTTTCTGCTCACACGGCCTATGGCGTGTGCGGCGTGAAATGCTGGATCTTCAAGGGTGAAATCATGGCCCATGATCCGACGGCGCAAGACCGGTTGATGGTCGAAGCACAGACTTCGGGCGTTCGCCCGGCGCAGCGATAAGAGTTTTTGAGGAAGGTACGGCACGATGCTGCAACCCAAACGCACCAAGTTCCGCAAGGCCTTTAAGGGCCGGATCAAGGGCAACGCCCCTGGCGGTACGGACCTGAATTTCGGCGCTTTCGGCCTGAAGGCCCTGGAGCCGGAGCGGATTACTGCGCGCCAGATCGAAGCGGCTCGCCGTGCGATCACGCGTCACATTCGCCGTCAGGGCCGATTGTGGATCCGCGTATTCCCGGACGTCCCGGTTTCCAAGAAGCCGGCCGAGGTCCGTCAGGGTAAGGGTAAGGGTTCGCCTGAATATTGGGCGGCTCGGGTAAAGCCTGGTCGTATCCTGTTTGAACTGGACGGCGTTCCCGGTCCGCTCGCACGCACGGCGTTTGAGCGCGCAGCCGAGAAACTGCCGATCAAGACCAAGGTGGTCGCCCGCCTTGGCGAGTCGATTTACTAGGAGGCACGAGCGATGGCACGGCCAATCGAGGACCTTCGGGTCAAGAATGACGATGAGTTGGCAGCGGATCTTGCTGATCTGAAGCGTGAGCAGTTCAACCTGCGCTTCCAGTCGGCAACCAACCAGCTCGAAAACCCGACTCGGGTTACCGAGGTTCGGCGGACGATCGCCCGTATCAAAACGCTGCAGAGCGAACGCGCTCGCGCGGCCGCTGAAACGGCTTAAGGAGTTTATTGCAATGCCAAAGCGCGTGCTGACCGGGATGGTTGTGTCGGACAAGACCGACAAGACGGTTGTGGTGAATGTCGAACGGAAGGTGAAGCACCCTCTGTATGGCAAGATCATCCGGCGTTCGAAAAAATACCACGCCCATGATGAGAAAAATGAATTCGCCATCGGTGAAACGGTGCGGATCGAAGAAACGAAGCCGATTTCGAAGCTCAAGACCTGGAAGGTTCTTGATCGCGTCGATGTGAGCAGCGCGCCGAAGCATGTTGAGAAGATCGACATTGCCGAAACCGATGCCGTCGATCTTGAAGCGGCTCGTGATCCTGCTGCGGACACCAAGGCCGAAGCATAGATTTTAGAAGGTTTTCCTGCCTGGAGCGGGAAATGAGGAAGAAGGAACGGATCGATGATCCAGATGCAGTCAGTTCTCGACGTCGCCGATAACAGCGGTGCCAAGCGCGTCCAGTGCATCAAGGTGCTGGGTGGCTCAAAGCGTCGTACCGCGACCGTAGGCGACATCATTGTTGTCTCGATCAAGGAAGCGGCGCCGCGCGGCAAGGTCAAGAAGGGCGATGTCCATCGCGCTGTGATCGTGCGTACCCGCAAGGATGTGAAGCGTCCCGACGGCTCGACGATCCGTTTCGACAGCAACGCCGCTGTGCTCGTGAACGCTAATAAAGAGCCGATCGGTACGCGTATCTTTGGCCCTGTGGTTCGCGAACTGCGCGCCGCACGGCACATGAAAATCGTCAGCCTGGCACCGGAGGTTCTCTAGTCATGGCAGCCAAGATCAAAAAGGGCGACAAGGTCGTCATCCTGGCCGGGAAGAACAAAGGCCAGCATGGCACAGTCAGCAAGGTCCTGCCGAAATCGGACAAGGTGCTCGTCGACGGCGTGAATATCGCCGTGCGTCACCGCAAGCCGACCCAGCAGAACCCGCAAGGCGGCATCGAGCGCAGCGAAGCCCCGCTGCACATCTCGAATGTCGCACTCGAGGACCCGAAGACCGGCAAGCCGACCCGGGTCCGCATGGAAACCAAGGATGGCAAGAAGGTGCGCGTTGCAACGCGTTCCGGGGAGACGATCGATGGCTGATTATACGCCGCGTCTACGCACCGAATATAAAGACCGTATCGTCAAGGCGATGACGGAAAAGTTCGGATACACAAATCACATGCAGGTCCCGCGGATCGAAAAGATCGTGATCAACATGGGTGTCGGCAAGGCCGTGGACGACAAGAAGCGCGTCCAGAAGGCAGCTGACGAGATGGAGAAGATTGCTGGCCAGAAGCCGGTAATCACGCTCGCGAAACAGTCGATCGCAAGCTTTAAGCTGCGTGAAGGCATGCCGATTGGCTGCAAGGTCACGCTGCGCGGCGATCGTTTGTTCGAATTTGTCGACCGGCTTGTCACTATTGCATTGCCCCGGGTTCGCGACTTTCGCGGCCTGAACCCGAAGAGTTTCGACGGGCGCGGCAACTTCGCAATGGGTCTCAAGGAACAGATGGTGTTCCCGGAGATCAAATATGACGATGTCGACGAAGTCCGCGGCATGGATGTGATCGTCACGACGACCGCGCGAACGGATGAGGAAGCACGCGAACTGCTGCGGCTGTTCAACTTCCCCTTCCCGCCGGAAGAAACGTCCGACGACGAAACCGATAACGAAGAGCAGAAGGAAGCGGCGTAAGCCCATTCCTTCTCGCAACAAGGAGCGAGAACTTAAGTCATGGCGAAACTGAGTTCCATCGAACGGAATGAAAAGCGTAAGCGGATGGCCAAGAAATACGCGGCCAAATACGCGAAGCTGAAAGCACAGGCGAACGATAAGTCACTCGACGATAGCGAGCGACTGATTGCACGTCTCAAAATGGCGGAAATTCCCCGCAACGCGAACCCGACCCGCATCCGTAACCGGTGCGAGCTGTCTGGTC
Organism: Parasphingopyxis sp. CP4; assembly: GCF_013378055.1. Classification (NCBI taxonomy): domain Bacteria; kingdom Pseudomonadati; phylum Pseudomonadota; class Alphaproteobacteria; order Sphingomonadales; family Parasphingopyxidaceae; genus Parasphingopyxis; species Parasphingopyxis sp. CP4. The sequence continues at coordinate 2,905,354 of NZ_CP051130.1, forward strand.
GTCCGCGCGGCTATTACCGCAAGTTTAAACTCTCGCGCATCGCACTCCGCGATCTGGCCAATAAAGGCCTGATCCCCGGCGTGACGAAGTCGAGCTGGTAGGGGTAGCGATATGTCGATGACTGATCCCCTGGGTGATATGCTCACCCGTATCCGCAACGGCCAACAGGCGAAGAAGGACTCGGTAACGAGCCCGGCTTCCGGCCTGCGTGCGCGCGTCCTTGAGGTGCTGCAGCGTGAAGGCTTTATCCGCGGTTACAGCGAGGAAGAGCTTGGCAAGCATAAAGGCTTGCGGATCGAGCTGAAATATTTCGAAGGCCAGCCGGCCATTCAACATCTGGCGCGCGTTTCGACCCCGGGTCGCCGCGTGTACAGCGGATCGAAGGATCTGCCGCGGGTGCGTAATGGCCTTGGCATCACCATCGTCTCGACACCTCGCGGCGTGCTTTCCGATGCGGAAGCGCGTGAGCAGAATGTCGGCGGCGAAGTGCTGGCGGAGGTATTCTAAGATGAGCCGTATCGGAAAAAGGCCGGTTGCACTTCCCGATGGTGTCACCGCAGAAGTTCAGGGCAGTGAGCTCAGCGTCAAAGGGCCCAAGGGCTCCTTGTCGATGACCATGTCCGACGATGTCGAGTGCAAGGTTGCTGATGGCGAGATTCAGATCAATCCCGCCAACGACACCCGCCGGGCACGCTCCTATTGGGGCATGCAGCGGACGCTCGCAGCCAATCTCGTCGAAGGTGTGACGGAGGGCTTCTCCAAGACGCTCGAAATCACCGGCGTTGGTTATCGCGCTTCGGTTCAGGGCAAGACGCTCAAGCTGCAGCTCGGTTTCAGCCATGACGTGGATTATGCGATCCCGGAAGGCATCGACATCAAAGCCCCGGATCAGACCACGGTCGAGATCAGCGGCATGGATAAGCAGCAGGTTGGCCAAGTGGCCGCCGAAATCCGCAAATGGCGGAAACCTGAGCCTTACAAGGGCAAGGGCATCAAATATCGCGGGGAATATGTTTTCCGCAAAGAAGGAAAGAAGAAGTAAGCCATGGCAAAGCGACTTACTCCTTTCGAGAAACGCCGTCAGCGCGTCCGTGTGGCTCTCCGCCGCAAGGCGGGCGATCGTCCGCGGCTGTCGATCCATCGGTCTGGCCGGCATATCTATGCCCAGGTCATCGACGACAAGGCTGGAGGCACGGTTGCCGCAGCCTCGACGCTGGATGGTGATTATAAGGGCAAGAGCGGCGCGAATGTTGAAGCGGCTGCCGATGTTGGCAAGCGGATTGCCGAACGGGCGACCAAAGCTGGCATCAAGCGGGTTGTATTCGATCGTGGTGCCTTTCTGTTTCATGGGCGCGTCAAGGCGCTCGCGGATGCCGCTCGTGATGGCGGACTGGAGTTTTAATGATGGCCGACGATAAAAAGACGGACGCCGCGCCTGAAGAAGCCCCGAAAGAGGCTCCTGAAGAAGCGAAGGCTGAAGAAACCGAAGCCAAGGCACCTGCTGCCGAAGCCGCTGCTGAAGAGAAACCGGCCGAAGACGCCGCGCCTGCTGAAGCTGCTGCCGAAGACAAGCCGGCTGAAGAAGCCGCGCCTGCTGAGGCTGCTGCCGAAGACAAGCCTGCCGAAGCCGCTGCTGAAGAAAAGCCTGCTGCGAAAAAGCCGGCTGCCGACGCAGCACCAGCTGCAGACGCACAGCCGCGTGGTCGTGGACCGCGGGGCGGACGTGGCGGAAACAATCGTGGTGGCGGTCGTGGTCGCGGTCGCGGTCGTGACAATCGCCGTGACGATGATGGCGAAGATCTGATCGAGAAGCTCGTTCATATCAACCGCGTCTCGAAAACGGTTAAGGGTGGTAAGCGTTTCGGCTTTGCCGCTCTGATGATCGTGGGCGACGGCAAAGGCCGCGCCGGTTTCGGTCATGGCAAGGCTCGCGAAGTTCCGGAGGCCATTCAAAAGGCAACCGCCGCTGCAAAGAAAAGCATGATGCGTGTGCCGCTGCGGGATGGTCGCACGCTGCACCATGATGGCCAGGGCCGTTTCGGCGCAGGTAATGTGACCGTGCGGTCGGCGCCTCCGGGTACCGGTATTATCGCCGGTGGTCCGATGCGTGCTGTGTTCGAAAGCCTCGGTGTTGCCGATGTTGTGACCAAGTCGGTTGGAACATCCAATCCTTACAACATGATCCGGGCAACCTTTGAGGCGCTCAAGGATCAGTCGAGCCCGAAATCAGTGGCTGCACGGCGCGGTATGAAGATTGCCGAACTGGTGCGTCGCCGCGGCGATGTCGGTGCCGAAGAAGCCAAGGCTGAAGCCGAGGCGGTAACGGAGTAGAATAATGGCCGCAGCAAAGAAGAAACTGATCTCGGTAACCCAGACGGGCTCCCCGATCCGCCGCGAGAAGAGCCAGCGCGCAACGCTGGTTGGTCTCGGGCTCGGCAAGATGAGCCGAACCGTTGAACTGGAAGACACGCCTGCAGTACGCGGCATGATCCATAAGGTTCGCCATATGGTCGAGGTACAGGACAGCTAAATCCCGTCTCCATCACGGAGGCGATAGCGCGAAACAAGCGAAAGCGAGTGCAAGACATGAAACTCAACGAACTCAACGACAATAAGGGTGCGCGCAAGCTGCGCACACGGGTTGGCCGGGGTATTGGCTCGGGCAAAGGCAAGACCGGTGGTCGCGGCATGAAAGGCCAGAAGAGCCGTTCAGGCGTCTCGATCAATGGTTTCGAGGGCGGCCAGATGCCGCTTCACATGCGTTTGCCGAAGCGTGGTTTCAACAATCCGTTCGGTAAGGACTATGCCATCGTCAATATCGGCGCTGTGCAGAAGGCCATCGACGAGAAGAAGCTCGACGCCAAGAAGACCGTTGATCAGGCCGCGCTCGAAGCGATTGGCTTGACCCGTGGCGGCAAAGACGGTGTCCGTCTGCTCGGCAAGGGCGAAATCTCCGCCAAGGTGAATTTTGCGGTTGCCGGTGCCTCGAAAGGCGCTGTGGAAGCCGTTGAAAAGGCTGGTGGCAAGGTCGAAATCTCGGCTGCGCCTAAAGCAGAAAAAGCCGACAGCGAGTAGCAATAGCGGGGTAGGGCTTGCCGTTGGCAGGTCGCGCCCCGATATAGCGATCTTCGCGGATACGGGGATTGGATAGATAATGGCCAGTAACGCCAATGTTGGAGCAGGACTGAATCTGGGCAAATTCGCCCAGGCCACCGAACTGCGCCAGCGCATCTGGTTTACGCTCGGCGCGTTGATCATTTTCCGCCTGCTGAGCTTTGTGCCACTGCCCGGAATCGATCCAGTTGCCCTGCAAGATGTCGTCAACCTGACCCAGGACAATACGGGCGGCGGCGGCATCCTGAATGTCTTCAATACATTTTCCGGTGGTTCGCTGGAGCGGATGAGTATCATCGCGCTCGGCGTGATGCCCTATATTACGGCCTCGATCGTCGTGCAGATGGCGGCGGCTCTCTCGCCGACGCTCAATGCGATCAAGAAAGAGGGCGAAAGCGGCCGCAAAAAGCTCAACCAATATACCCGTTATGGTACTGTCGGCCTGACCGCCGTTCAGGGCTATTTCCTGGCTGTCGGCCTTGAAACGCTTGCCACTGCGCAGGGGCAACAGGTTATTGTCAGCGATAGTTACATGCTGTTCCGTATCGGTGCTGTTGTCAGCCTGGTCGGGGGCACGATGTTCCTGATGTGGCTGGGTGAACAGATCACCTCGCGCGGCGTTGGTAATGGTGTTTCACTGATCATCATGGCCGGTATCGTTGCGATGATGCCGACCGAGCTGATCCAGCTCTTCGCATCTGGCCAGACTGGCGCGATCCCGACCGGCTATGTCGTCGGCTTCCTGCTGCTGTTCGTCGGCCTGATCTTCGGCATCTGCTTCATGGAGCGGGCGCAGCGCCGGGTGCTCATTCAATATCCGAAACGCGCACAACAGCGCGGCGGCATGACGCAGGAAAAATCGCACCTGCCGCTCAAGATCAACACCGCTGGTGTTATCCCGCCGATCTTCGCTTCGTCGCTGCTGCTGATGCCGCTGACCGTGGCGCAGTTCATGACAGGCGGTGTTGGCGGCGATACGGCGTCTACCAGTAACGAGCTGATGTTGACGATCACCAACGCGCTGGGCCGCGGCGGATCGCTGTACCTGATGCTCTATGCCGGCCTCATCATCTTCTTCTGCTTCTTCTACACGGCGGTTGTCTTCAACCCGGAAGAAACGGCGGACAATCTGAAGCGCTATGGCGGTTTCGTCCCTGGCATTCGCCCCGGCGAACGGACGGCGGAATATCTCGATTATGTGCTGACGCGCATCACCGTGGTCGGCGCAGCCTATCTGACATTGATCTGTCTGATACCGGAATTCCTGTCGACCCAGGCGGGCATCCAGGCCTTTGTGTTGGGCGGCACCAGCTTGCTGATTGTGGTCAATGTGACGATCGATACCGTCAGCCAGATCCAGAGCCACTTGCTCGCGCACCAATATGGTGATTTGATCAAGAAGGCTAAACTGAAAGGCGGGGGACAGCGCCGGTGAATATCATTCTGTTGGGCCCGCCAGGTGCGGGTAAAGGCACTCAGGCATCGAAGCTTGAGGATGAGCGCGGCATGATCCAGCTTTCTACCGGCGACATGTTACGCGCGGCCGTAGCAGCAGAAACACCGGTTGGGCTCCAGGCCAAGGATGTGATGGCCCGCGGTGATCTGGTCTCCGACGAAATCGTTACCGGCATTCTCTCCGATCGTCTCGATGAAGACGATGTGAAGGGTGGCTTCATCCTTGATGGCTATCCGCGCACCGAAGCCCAGGCCCATTCGCTCGACGAGCTGCTCGCTGCCAAAGGTATGAAGCTTGATCATGTGATCGAACTGGTCGTTGACGAGGACGCGCTTGTTGAGCGGATTACGGGCCGTTTCACCTGCGGCAATTGCGGCGAAGGCTATCACGACACCTTCAAGCAACCCAAGGTTGAAGGCGTGTGCGATGTGTGCGGCAATAGTGAATTCAAACGCCGCGCCGACGATAATGCGGAATCCGTGCGGACCCGGATGAACGAATATCGCACCAAGACAGCCCCAATCATCCCGCATTACGAACCCAAGGGCCTGGTACGCCGGGTCGATGGCATGGCCGATATCGAAACGGTCAGCGACGCAATCGGCGCAGTACTCGACCAAGGCTAGGCCTCGCTCGACGAGCGGCTGGCGGGTTTCCCCAAATTTGCTATTCTTCGCCTGAGGGATCGGGAGGGATAGATGTTTCGAACAATAGCATGTGCATTGGCAATTGCGGTTGCCACGCCGGCGGCTGCCGACGTCACATTGGCCGATCATGGCTTTGTGACGTCCAACAGCGCCGAGGTGTCTGCAAGCCCGGCTGAGGTCTGGGCGGCGCTGGTCGAACCGGCGCGCTATTGGAGCGGCGATCATAGCTGGTCGGGCGACGCGGCGAATTTCTCGCTCGATCCGGTTGGCGGCGGGTGTTTCTGCGAAAATTGGGGCGAGGGCAATTCGGTTGAGCATATGCGCGTCGTGATGGTGCGGCCCAATGCCATGCTGCGGTTATCAGGCGCGCTGGGTCCGTTGCAGAGCGAAGGGCTGGCCGGAGCTTTGACCTGGCAGCTGGATGCGACCGATACCGGAACGCGCATCACCCAGACGATGAGCGTTGGCGGCCATATGCAGTTTGATCGCGAAACCTTTGCGCCGATCGTCGATAGCGTCGTCCGCGAACAGTTTGATCGCCTCGTGGCTCTATTCCCGGCTTCGGAGTGAGGGTCGGCGAGTAGGCCGCCCGCTTGGCTGTCACCGCTTTCTCCATCTGCTACACAGCCTTACCGATCGGGCTCGAATCGCCTGAGGGTTGCGCTTCTGGGTTTCTTAAGGGGGGAGATACAATGGCAGTCAGCGATCACGTTAATCTCGAACAATTCATGGCCGGTGTTGAAAAACGCAATATGGGCCAGACCGAGTTCATCCAGGCTGTTCGCGAAGTGGCCCAGGACATATTCGATTTTATCGCCGACAAGGAAGAATATCACGAAGCCCAGATCCTGCGCCGCATCGCCGAGCCGGATCGCGTCGTTTCGTTCCGCGTTTGCTGGGAAGATGATAATCATAATATCCGCGTTCAGCGCGGCTGGCGGGTTCAGAACAATAATGCGATCGGCCCTTATAAGGGCGGCATTCGCTTTCATCCGAGCGTCAATGAAAGCATTCTCAAATTCCTCGCTTTCGAACAGACTTTCAAAAATTCGCTGACCGGGCTTCCAATGGGCGGCGGCAAGGGTGGCTCCAACTTCAATCCCAAGGGCAAGTCGGACAGCGAAGTCATGCGCTTCTGCCAGTCCTTCATGACCGAACTCTATCGCCATATCGGCCCGGATACAGACGTCCCGGCCGGCGATATCGGCGTTGGCGGGCGTGAGATCGGCTATATGTTCGGTCAGTATAAGCGGATCACCAATCGCTGGGAGGGCGTGCTCACTGGCAAGGCGGTCGAATATGGCGGATCGCAGATGCGGCCCGAAGCGACCGGCTATGGCGCGGTGTATTTTCTCCAGAATATGCTCAAGCATCAGGGCCAGGATGTCGAAGGCAGAACGACGATCATCTCTGGCTCCGGCAATGTTGCCACCCATGCGGCCGAAAAGATCGTAGAGCTGGGCGGCAAGGTGCTCACTCTCTCCGATAGCGGCGGCTTCATCCATGATCCCGACGGCATCGATCAAGAGAAGATCAACTGGGTGAAGGAACTCAAGACCGAGCGGCGCGGCCGGATCAGCGAATATGCCGATCATTTCACCAACGCGACCTTTCATGAAGGCGCGCGGCCCTGGCGGGTTGAGGCAGAACTGGCGCTGCCGTGCGCCACGCAGAACGAGCTCAATGGCGATGAAGCGCGGGCCATGGTCAAGAATGGCGTGATTGCGGTTTCGGAAGGGGCGAATATGCCGACAACCCTGGAAGGCGTGGATGTCTTCCATGACGCCCATATCATGTATGCGCCGGGCAAGGCGGCCAATGCAGGCGGGGTTGCCGTGTCTGGCCTTGAGATGAGCCAGAATTCAGAACGCGTTTCTTGGCATACCGAGCGCCTCGGCGATCTGCTCCAGGATATCATGAAGGATATTCACGAAAAATCGGCCGAATATGGCAGCGACGAAGATGGCGGTTACGTCAACTATGTGAAGGGCGCGAATATCGCCGGCTTCAAAAAGGTTGCCGATGCGATGCTGGCCTTCGGGGTCGTCTAGCGGCAACTGTCAGCCTGGCAAGCCCGTAAATTTGATCTCGCTAATGCTATCGACTACAGATGTAGTCGATAGCATTAGCCCGTGCGTTTGCACGGAACAGGAGACGGGATGAAGACGGGAATTGCGTGGCTGATCGCCGCATCATTGGCTGGAATGTCAGTCGCTGGCGCGACCGCCCAAGCGCAAGCGCCTGTTCCCGAAGAGACAGCCCAGTTTTTCAGCGGCAACTGGGAAGGCGAAATGGCGCCGCCCCGCTGGCCCGCCTATCTGCATATCAGTCTCGATCTGTCAGCTGATCCTGTCGGATCGATCTACACATTGGGACAGACGATTGAGCTTGGCGATCCGCGCTATGATGGCGAGACGCTGACCGTGTCATTGATCGGCCCCTGGTCGATCACGCCGCGTATCCATCTGCGCCAGACCGATGACGGCCTGGTTGGCGACTGGCAGGAGGAAGATAGCCACTATCCGATGTGGCTTGGACGGGTGCCGGACTTGCCGACCCCGGATGATCGCACGGCGGCCTGGTTGCAGGATATCGACACGCTCGATACCCGCTTCCTCCGATTTGATCGCAGCTTTGATGCGGAGGCACGCGCGGAGTTTCGGCGCCGTCTCGCCACGCTGCGCGATCACGTCGCCGATATGAGCGATGGCGAGATCGTGATCGCGCTTTCGCGCGCGGTGGCGCTGGCCGATAATGCCCATACGCGGCTCTATATGTTGCGAAACCGGACGGTCTTCCGGCGCCTGCCAATTCGTTTCTGGTGGTTCGGAGACAGCCTCCGCGTGGTCAGCGCGAACGAAGATCATCGGCATCTGCTCGGCTGCCAAGTCGATATGATAGCTAGCACATCGGCATTGCAGGCGCGGGAGATTGCCGCGACTGCCGTGTCCGGCAATGCGTCCTGGGCAAATTACAAATCAACTTATCTTCTATCGAGCCCGGAAACATTGCACGGCCTCGGCCTGGCAGCGCCCGACGCACCGGTAGAGCTGGGCGTGTCGGAATGCGGGGCTGGGCCGATCGTTGCAGTTTCGGCGTTGCCACTAGAACGATCCGACGATCCGGTTGAAGCGTGGTGGGAGCTGTCTCCCTTTCTTGCTGCCCAGCATGGCCGCGTGCAAGCCTTGGCCGATCGAACCGACAGCTTACCACTCTATCTGAGCCAGCCGGACAATCTGCATTGGTATCAGCGTCTCGAAGATCAGGGCATATTCTACGTTCAGCTCAATCGCGCCGAAGCGATGGGCGATCAGGATTTCGGCGATTTCTCTGAAGCCCTGCTCGCCGCCTTTCGCGCGCAGCCAAACCTGGCATTGGTGATTGACCTGCGCTTCAACACCGGCGGCAATGCCAGCCTGCTCGAAGATCTGATGGAGACATTGCAGGCTGAATCCACCGATATGCGCCGCTACATCATCACGGGCCGGGCAACATTTTCGGCCGGAATACTGGTGGCCGCAGAATGGCGCGAGGCCGGCCGCGTGACCCTTGTCGGCGAACCGGTGGGCGATGTGTTGGACTATTGGGCGGAAGGCGGGAATATCATTCTGCCCAATTCGCGCGTGAATGCGCATTTTGCCAATGGCGCGCATCGCTATTCCGGTGCGCCATGCCCGGACAAGAATTACTGCCTGCAGGTCGATATCGACACGCTTGACCCAGATATCCCGCAAAGTGCGAGCTGGGACGACTATCTGAATGGCCGAGATCCCGCGCTCGAAAGCATCATTGCCGATTTGGCCGGAACCAGCCCAGCTGATTGATTGCTGACGGCAAGCACAGCGAACTCATTGATGCCACAACACATCGCTCTCTGATCAGCGTCAGGGCTGGCCATTAGCGCGAATCTGCGACACGGTTCGCCGGTGTAACCGCGACGTCCGGTTCAGCGAATAGACTGGCATAGGCAATTTACACTGCCAGGGAGGCAGCAATGTTCGAAGCAATTAATGAATGGTTTTTGAGTTTGGGCGCGGACTATGGCGTTAATCCTTACATCTTCGGCGGGATCTATGTTGGTGCCGTGCCCTTTTTCCTGGCCACGGTTGGCTGGATGGTCCGCCGGAAGCGGCGCGGTGAATCGATCACCTTCCAACTCATAATCGCCGGATTTCTAGCCATGTCAGCCTATATTTACCTGATTTTTGCCGGCCAGAACCTCGCTTGGTGGGTCTATGCGATCATCGCCTTGCTGGTAATTTACAGTATCTGGTCGTTGATCAAGAAAGCGCGCGAACCGGCCCCGGAGCCGAGCGCCGAGTAGGCCGTCCCGGCACTCGATTGAAAACGCCGCAAATCCGGACTGATGGCTTGACAGAATAGGGTCGAAATCCTATTTCACCCTCACTCCGAAGACACCGGTCTACCCGGCGGCGCGATTCGTGCGTCCGTCGGGTTCGTTCGTTTTCGGTTCATGAAGCTTTGAGATGGGCGGTAGCCAAACCGTCTGTGGAGCAGGAGACAAACCACGTGGCACGTATCGCTGGGGTCAACATCCCGACCCATAAGCGCGTTGAAATCGCGCTCACCTATATCCATGGCATTGGCCCCACAACGGCCAGAAAGCTGACGGAACAGCTCGGAATTCCTTTCGAGCGCCGAGTCCAGGACCTGACCGACGCCGAAGTCGTGCAGATCCGTGAAGCCATTGATGCCGATCATACCGTTGAAGGCGATCTTCGCCGCGAAACGGCAATGAACATCAAGCGGCTTATGGACCTCGCCTGCTATCGCGGCCTGCGTCATCGCAAAGGCTTGCCGGTTCGTGGCCAACGCACGCACACCAATGCGCGCACCCGCAAGGGCAAGGCCAAGCCGATCGCTGGTAAGAAGAAATAGTCAGCGTTTCCGGGCGCGGTACCGCCGCCGCCCGAACCGCTTCTCAGGATATCTAGGTAGGAATTGGAACCATGGCTCGCGAACCGCAACGGGTAAAGCGCCGGCAAAAGAAGAACATCACATCGGGCGTCGCCCATGTGAATGCCACGTTCAACAACACACTCATCACGATCACCGATGCCCAGGGCAACGCGATCAGCTGGTCTTCGGCCGGCATGATGGGCTTCAAGGGTAGCCGCAAGTCGACCCCATATGCTGCGCAGGTTGCAGCTGAGGATGCCGGCAAGAAGGCTCAGGAACATGGCGTGCGTACGCTGGAAGTCGAAGTGAAGGGCCCGGGCTCGGGTCGTGAATCGGCGCTCCGCGCATTGCAGGCAGTTGGCTTCACGATCACATCCATCCGCGATGTGACGTCGATCCCGCATAATGGCGTTCGGCCGGCCAAGCGCCGCCGCGTCTAAATGCACAACGGGAGGCGGTGGGCTCCGCTCTCTCGCACAAGAATGTTTTTACAGGCAGAGGCCAGCCCCGCCTCCGCCAAACCGCCAAGGGGAATACCGTGTCCGTCAACATGAAAAACTGGCAAGAGCTCAAAAAGCCCAATGGTCTGGAAAAGAAGAGCGGCGGCGATGCATCGCGCAAAGCGACCTTCGTTGCTGAACCGCTTGAGCGTGGCTTTGGCCTGACGCTCGGCAATGCGCTGCGCCGCACGTTGCTGTCTTCGCTTCAGGGTGCGGCCATCACGTCGATCAAGATCGAAAACGTCCTGCACGAATTCTCGTCGCTGGCCGGTGTGCGCGAAGACGTCACCGACATCGTCCTGAACATCAAGCAGGTTGCCATTGCGATGGAAGCCGAAGGCACCAAGCGCCTCCAGCTTTCCGCCACTGGCCCAGCTGAAGTAAAGGCTGGCGACATCACCACATCGGGCGATATCGAAATCCGTAACCCGGATCTCGTTATCTGCCATCTCGATGAAGGTGCGACGCTCAACATGGAACTGACCGCCAGTACCGGCAAAGGCTATGTTCCGGCGGCCCAGAACCGCCCGGCCGATGCGCCGATCGGTCTGATCCCGGTCGACAGCCTCTATTCGCCGGTTCAGCAGGTGGCTTACAAGGTCGAGAACACCCGCGTTGGGCAGGAACTCGATTATGACAAGCTGACGCTGACCATCGAAACCGATGGCACGGTGACCCCGGAAGATTCGCTCGCTTATGCCGCGCGCATTCTTCAGGACCAGCTGCAGCTGTTCGTCCATTTCGACGAAGAACTGCCGGCACCGACCCAGGCTATCGGCGAAGCCGCGACCCCGGGCATGCTCGGCGGCGCCGCTGCAGAGGGCGATACCAACCAGCTCAACCGTTACCTCCTCAAAAAGGTCGACGAGCTGGAACTGTCGGTCCGGTCTGCCAACTGCCTCAAGAACGACAACATCATCTATATCGGCGATCTGGTTCAGAAGACCGAAGCCGAGATGCTGCGCACGCCGAACTTCGGCCGCAAGTCGCTCAATGAGATCAAGGAAGTCCTCGCCACTATGGGCCTGCGCCTCGGCATGGATATCCCCGGCTGGCCGCCTGAAAATATCGAGGAAATGGCCAAGAAGCTTGAGCAGGAACTGCTCGGCTAAAGGGAATATGTGCTCCGGCGAAGGCCGGAGCCCAGTTCCTTCCATAGGCCTAGGCTCCGGCCTTCGCCGGAGCACAATAGGGGAAAGGGCGACACCCCTGAAACGTCGCCTGGTCTTGGGTACCTGATACGGCCCCTGAACGAACAAAGGATAAGAACCATGCGTCACAAAAAAGCGCACCGTAAACTCAATCGCACGTCGAGCCATCGCAAGGCGATGCTCCGCAACATGGCGGCTGGCCTCATCAAGCATGAGCAGATCCTGACGACCTTGCCCAAGGCAAAGGAATTGCGGCCCTATGTTGAGAAGCTGATCACGCTGGCGAAGAAGGGCGGCCTGTCTAACCGTCGTCTCGCCATGTCCCGCCTGATGGACGAAACCCAGCTCAAAAAGCTGTTTGACGTATTGGGTGAGCGCTATTCCGATCGCGACGGTGGATACAGCCGGGTGATCAAGGCTGGCTATCGTCAGTCGGACGCCGCGCCGATGGCAGTCATCGAGCTTGTTGATCGTGACGAAGAGGCGAAAGGCCAGGATTCCGGTCCGGTCGAAGTCGACGAAGTCTTTGCAGACGAGGTCGCCGCCTAACGGCAGACTATCCGACACCAGTTCGGTATTTTCCAAGGGGATCGCGGGTGCTAGGCTCGCGGTCCCCTTTGCTTTTGAGGTGTCCGATGACTGCTGCCCGCTTGTTCCTGCCGCTCATGCTGCTTGCCACCCCGGCGATGATCGCCGCTCAAGGATCTTCATCCATGGAAACGCCGATCACCTACCCTGAAACCGAACGCGGCGATGTTGTCGAAGAACAGTTCGGCGTGGCGGTCGCTGATCCCTATCGGTGGCTCGAAAATGATGTGCGTGTCGATGAGAATGTTCGCAACTGGGTAACGGCGCAGAATGCGGTGACGGATGCCTATCTGGAGACTCTGCCGGGGCGCGACACCATTGCCGAACGGCTGACCGAGCTGTGGAATTATGAACGCGTGGGCGTTCCGGTGAAGCGCGGCAATCGGTACTTCTACACCCGTAATGACGGCCTTCAGAACCAGTCGGTCCTCTATATGCGCGAAGGCCTGGATGGTGAGCCGCAGCTGCTGATCGATCCCAATGAATGGTCCGAAGATGACGCAACGGCAATGGCCCAATGGGTGCCGTCTCCTGACGGTCAATTTATTGCTTATGGAGTCCAGGACGGCGGGACTGACTGGCGGACGATCCGCGTCCTCAATGTCGAAACCGGCGAGACGCTGAGCGATACCGTCGAATGGGCGAAATTCACCAGCATCACTTGGGCCGCTGATAATGTCGGCTTCTTCTATTCGCGCTTCCCAGAGCCCGATGCGGATAGTGAGTTCCAGTCACTCAACATGAACCATGCGGTCTATTTCCACGCGATCAATACCGCCCAGACCGAGGATCGGTTGATTCATGCGACGCCGGACCGCCCGAACCTCAATCATTTTGCGCAGGTGACGGACGATAAGCGCTGGCTGCTGATCTACTCATCGGAAGGCACCGATGATCGCTATGAGCTCACGCTAGGTGACTTGTCGGAATATACGGTACCGACGCGCACGATCATTTCCGGTTTCGAGCATAATTGGGAGTTGGCGGGTTCGGATGGGAACCAGCTTTACTTTGTGACCAATAGCGATGCGCCGCGCGAGCGGATTGTCCGGATGGACGTGTCCGGTGAAACGCCGACGATTACCGAGATTGTCCCCGAAAATGAGGCAACGCTGGAAGGCGCATCCTTGGTCGGCGACCGCCTGATCGCCAATTATCTGGTCGATGCGCGCAATGAAGCGCGGGTATTCGAACGGGACGGCACCCAGGTGGCAACTGTCGATCTCCCGGGTATTGGCAGTACGGACGGATTTGGCGGTGAGCTCGGCGATCCGGAGACCTTCTTCTCCTTCACCAGCTTTGCAACGCCCACGGCCATCTATCGTTATGACAGCGCCACCGGCGAAGTATCGCCCTTTGCCGTGCCGGAGGTGCCGTTTAATCCCGAAGACTATGTGGTTGCCCAACGCTTTTTCACCTCGCGGGATGGAACCCGGGTGCCGATGTTCATCGTCCACCGTGCCGATCTCGACCATGCCGAAACGCGCCCGACACTGCTCTATGGCTATGGCGGCTTCAATATTTCCCAGACGCCGGGCTTCAATCCGGGCCGGTTGCAATGGATGGAAATGGGCGGCGTGTTTGCGCTCGCGACCTTGCGCGGCGGCGGTGAATATGGTGCGGCCTGGCACGATGCGGGCCGACTTCAGAACAAGCAGAATGTGTTCGACGATATGATCGGCGCTGGCGAGTATCTGATCGCTGAAGGGATCACCTCGGCGGACCAGCTGGCGGTGCAGGGGCGTTCCAATGGCGGATTGCTTGTCGGGGCGGTTGTGAACCAGCGCCCGGATCTGTTTGCCGTCGGCCTTCCGGCAGTGGGCGTGATGGATATGCTGCGCTTTGATCGGTTTACGGCGGGGCGTTATTGGGTCGATGATTATGGCTATCCCAATCGCGAGCCGGACTTCCGGACGCTGCTCGCCTATTCGCCCTATCATAACATTCCCGAGACCGGCGATTTCCCGGCCATCATGGTCACGACGGCGGATACGGATGACCGGGTCGTGCCCGGCCATAGCTTCAAATATACCGCCGCGCTTCAGCATGCTGATCTGGGTGATCGGCCCCATCTGATTCGTATCGAAACCCGGGCCGGCCATGGCTCGGGACGGCCGACCAGCCAGCTGATTGCTGAATATGCCGACCTCTGGGCCTTTACCGCGCGCTGGACCGGATTAGAGGTCCCTGAAGCTGAATAATGCAGATTCTCAATATCTTGTACGTTAATGTAAAACGCATTTTACATTAACAAGGCCCTACAAGCGAGTTCAGTACCCGCTCACAGCGACTGCTCTAAACCACACTCAGTTCTTCACGGAACTATGTGCAAAAAGGAGCAGCGCGATGAACACAATTGGAAAGACTTTGATGGGGGCCACTGCCGCGACTGCGCTCGCAGTTGCAGCCCCTGCCCAGGCCCGGGACAATGACGGCATTGATGCCGGCGATGTCATAGCCGGCGTTCTCGTCCTTGGCGGGATTGCAGCCGTGGCCGCCGCTATCGATGGCAATGATGATAACCGCTATGAGCGACATCATACCCGCCATGGAGATTATAACTATCGCGGCGATTATCGCCGGGGTGACTATCGCCAGGGCCAAAGGCTGAGACCGCGCCAGGCAGTAAATCGCTGCCGTCGAGCGGCTCGCCAGGAGGCATCACGCTACGGTCGTGCCCAGGTGACCGAGATTACCGAAGTTGATCGCAGAAGCGATGGATATCGGGTTCGCGGCCGGTTGCTCGTGGAAGAGGGTCGCTATGGCCGCCGCGGCTACCGGACGGCCGATTATGATCGTGGCCGGTTTAGCTGCCGGGTCCGCTACGGCCAGATCGACAGGTTGAGAGTGCGCGGGCTCAACTAGACTGAGCTGGCCACAGGAGAGGGCGTGGAGCAGGCATGGGCTCCGCGCCCTTTCTTCTGTCCGGGCTAAAATATTGCTTAGGCGGCGCGATCTTTTCGCATGGCGGCGGGTAGATTCGCTTCGTCGCCAAGCCCGAGTATCGCAAGGATCTCTTCGGGGCTGCGCATTTCACGTTCGATCACGCTGCACAGTTCCAACCCGCCAAATCCGTTTTCGATCTCACCACGAGCATAGGAAATGCTGGTCTGGCCCTGCACAAAGGTCGCCCGTTGCTCTTCGTTTTTCGGCAGCGGGTAATGCGTCCCAAAAGCATCGCCTGCGGAGCTGCCGACGATCTTGCTCTCCTGGTCGAGCAGCAAGAACCGATCGCCCTTGCGATTATTCTGGTGGAGCATGGAATGCATCCCAATGATCGAATCTGCATAGCGGCCCCAATCATATTCCAAGTAAAGCGCACCAATCACATCGCCGCCTTCCAAGCCATGCTCACGGACACCGCAGACGAACAGCACGCAGGGGCGATCATTGCCTTGGGGGTTGAGCCAGATTTCATCGCCGGACCATTGGTCAGCACTGACCGTATGGATTGCGCGTTCGAATTGCGGTTGGCCCTTCAGGTTGAAGGCCATGAATGTCGGATTGTCTTCAATGCTGAGCCGGATCACACCATCTGTCGTGACGAGGAACGCATTGCTGTAAAAATCCGAAAACGCGAATTGCGCATTCAGACGTTCGCGTGCATCGGCTTCTTTCCTCGCGTCGCCGGGGTCGCCAAGATAAGACCGGATACAGGGTTCGGTTGCCAATATCCTCAAATCCACGCTGCGGGCCGATAGGCCGCTTAATGCCAGGTCGTTGATCGTTTGAGCCAGATCGGCCAGGCGCGCACCTTCCAGCTCATCGACGAGCTCATCAACGATGCGCGCGGTCGATGCGAGGCGGTCCATGATTGTCTGGCGAAAGTCGCTGGCCGCATTTGCGGCGCTACTGGCAAGAGACTTCACTTCCTGGGCGACAACGGCAAATCCACGGCCCGCTTCGCCCGACCGCGCCGCTTCGATCGTCGCGTTCAGGGCAAGCATCTTGGTTTGCTGCGCGATATTGTCACTAGCCGCTGCGTAACGCCCGGTTTCGTCTTCGAGCAGGTCGAGCAGGGCTTTGATCCGTCTCGGCATGGATATTCCCCAGTAATCTGGAGATTAGTGATAGTTGCGATACCCTAACCAAGCGTTAAGCATATTTGCCGGTTTCGTGACGTACTGCTACCCGCCATCACTGCCGAAACACGATCTGCCAGTGTGGCAAGGCAAATCAGGGTACAATTTTGGTCGATATTTTTGAGGGAACCGATGATCCGAAAGGCCGAATCCGAACAACTTGTTTCAGATCTGCTGCCGCATATGGGCTTGGAAGTCCTTGCGAAAACTGCCCATGAGCTTGTTCTTCCGGAAAAAGAGCCGGATTATGAGCTTAAGGCCGAAAAGATTGTGGTCATGCTTTTCGCCGCCCGCGCTGGAAGCACCTATACAGGCTCGCTGATTCAGAACCTGCCATATTTCGGGACGGTTACCGAAAGCCTCAACCCCCGGGCTTTGGAACGAGAGCGGACCAAACTTGATCTGACCTATCATACCGAGGCCGTGCAAAGCATCATAACTAACAGATCGCGGCAAGCCTTTGGGTTTCGATGCACACAGATCGGCCTCGCCAGTGCTGCAGTGACGGGTCTTCTTTCGCAGTTCCGCGATCGCCTGTCCTTTGTCCTGCTGCGTCGCCGTGATGTTACCGCCCAGGCTGTCTCGATGGCCAAGGCCCAACTTAGCGGGAAATTTCACAGCTTTCAGGACGCCGCCAACAAGGTGACGGTGGACGATTATGATTTCGACATGATCAGTAATCGCTGTGCCAAGATCGCTTCTATCTATGAGCGCCATGAAAAGGTGCTCGAGCTGTTCAATGCCACGCCGCACACGGTCTATTATGAAGACATTGTTGCCGATCCCACCCGGTTCTTGTCTGGCGTGTGTGATTTCCTGGACTTCGAGATGCCCGCGGACCTGCCGCTCGAGACACGGGTCGCCAAACTCCCGAACAAGATCAACGCTGCCTGGATCAAACGCTTCAACAAGGAAAATCAAGGCAAGCGACGGCGCTCTTTCTTGTTCCGCTGAGCCGGGTCGCAACTAAGGTCATACTGCTCCACCCGCTGGACGCCTGACGGCTGGACACTCAGCGTTCGGCTCCTTATTTGCTTGCCATGACAATCCAGCCATCCGAATCCATTCTCATCGTCGACTTTGGCAGTCAGGTGACGCAGCTGATTGCGCGCCGCGTCCGCGAGGCCGGCGTCTATTCTGAAATTGCGCCATTCAATGCGGCCGAAGAGGCGTTCAATCGCCTCAAGCCCAAGGGCATCATCCTGTCCGGTAGCCCGGCCGGAGTTCCTGAAGAAGGCAGCCCGCGCGCGCCGGATATCATTTTCGAAAGCGGCCTCCCGATTCTCGGTATCTGTTACGGCCAGCAAGTGATGACGCATCAGCTCGGCGGCACTGTCGAAGCTGGCGACAGCGGCGAATTTGGTCGCGCCTTTATTGAGATTTCGGACGAATGCGTGCTGTTCGACGGGCTCTGGAAGACCGGCGAAACACATCAGGTCTGGATGAGCCATGGCGACAAGGTCACGCAATTTGCCGAAGGGTTTCGCATCGTTGCGACAACGGAAGGCGCGCCCTTCGCGCTGATCGCCGATGATGAACGACGCTATTATGGCACGCAATTTCACCCGGAGGTGGTGCACACGCCGGATGGCGCCAAGTTGCTCGCCAATTTTGTCCGCCATGTTTGCGGCTGTGCTGGTGATTGGACGATGGCCGAGTTCAAGGCCACCAAGATCGCAGAAATCCGCGAACAGGTGGGCGATGGCAAGGTGATTTGCGGCCTATCTGGCGGCGTCGACAGTGCGGTCGCCGCCGTCCTGATCCATGAGGCGATTGGCGACCAGCTCATCTGTGTTTTTGTCGATCATGGTTTGATGCGGATGGATGAGGCGGAACAGGTCGTCTCGCTCTTCAAGGGCCATTATCACATCCCGCTCGTCCATGTGAACGCGGAGACATTGTTCCTCAACGGTCTCAAAGGCGAGACGGACCCCGAGAAGAAGCGCAAATTTATCGGCAAGACCTTCATCGACGTGTTCGAGGATGAAGCAAACAAGGCGGGCGGCGCGGACTTCCTTGCCCAGGGAACCCTCTATCCCGATGTCATCGAAAGCGTGAGCTTCACCGGCGGGCCTTCTGTCACTATCAAATCGCACCATAATGTCGGCGGATTGCCGGAACGCATGAATATGCAGCTGGTCGAACCGCTCCGCGAACTGTTCAAGGACGAAGTCCGCGAGCTCGGTCGTGAACTCGGCCTGCCGGATGCCTTTGTCGGTCGCCATCCGTTTCCCGGACCCGGTCTTGCGATCCGCATTCCCGGCGAGGTGACCAAGGAGCGGTGCGATATCCTGCGCAAGGCGGACGCGATCTATCTCGAAGAGATCCGCAATGCCGGGTTGTACGATGCAATATGGCAGGCATTTGCCGTGCTGTTGCCGGTAAAGACCGTCGGCGTGATGGGCGATGGGCGAACCTATGACAGCGTCTGCGGCCTGCGTGCGGTGACCAGCACCGATGGCATGACCGCCGATGTCTATCCTTTTGACGCCAGCTTCCTGACCCGCGTCGCAACACGCATCGTGAATGAAGTGAAGGGCATCAACCGGGTGGTCTATGACTATACGTCCAAACCACCCGGCACGATCGAGTGGGAGTAGGGGGTACACCACAGCGCGCTTCGAAATCACGAATCGCTAACGATATGGATCGGGATAGCGTGATCACCCTATGGCAAGCGTGCGATCTGACGCGGCCGTGGAACGATCCGGTGGCGGATTTTGATCGGGCCATCGCAACGGTCACGTCCGATATCCTGGTGCTTCACGACAGCGATGTCCTGATTGCCAGTGTGATGGTTGGTTATGATGGGCACCGGGGCTGGGTCTATTACCTCGCTGTCCATCCCGAGCATCGCCGAAAGGGACTGGGCGGGGATATGATGGAGGCGGCCGAGACCTGGCTGCGGGAGCGCGACGCGCCGAAGATCCAGCTGATGGTGCGCAGCGACAATGAGGATGTCATCGCTTTTTACGAGGCCTTTGGGCTGGAGCGGCAGGACGTGGTAACATTGGGCCGGCGGCTGGACGGTGGCAGCCAGGCCTGAACAATAGGAGCTAGGAGCGCGTGATGCTGGATCCGTTGGGAGCGAATATCTGGTTGGCGGATGGCGGCATCGTCGACTTTTACGGTTTCGCCTATCCGACCCGGATGGCGATCATCCGCCTCGATATTGGCGATCTGTGGATTTGGTCGCCTGTCGCATTGACGGAGGAGCTGGCGGGCGCTGTGAACGCGCTGGGGCCGGTGAAACATCTGGTGAGCCCCAACAAGATCCACCATCTGTTTCTGTCCGAATGGCAGGCCGCCTATCCAGAAGCGCAACTTTGGGGCCCCGAATCCACCGTGACCAAGCGAGAGGATCTGACCTTTGCCGGGAGTTTAACCGACGATGCCCCGCCCGCCTGGCAGGGCCAGATTGATCAATATCTGTTCACAAATTCAAAGTTCTTGGAAGAGGTCGCCTTTTTCCATCGCGCCTCATCGACCGTCATCTTTGCCGATCTGTCCGAGAATTTCAGCGCCGCGTTCCTCGAGAAACACTGGTCATGGTGGCAGCGGCCGATCGCGCGGCTCTGGTCGATCGTCGAAGGCAAGGGCTATGCGCCCCTCGAATTGCGCGCCACGTTTCGCAATCGCCAGACTGCCCGGGCAAAACTGCACGACCTGATTGCGGCGGACCCACGGCGAGTTGTGATGGCGCATGGAGAGATCGCCCGAGAAGATGGGGCGGACTATTTGCGGCAGGCCTTTGCCTGGCTGCTTTAGGCATATTCGCGCTCAAGGTGGAGCCAGGGGTTGAGCGAATTTGGACGGGAGCGTAACGAACCAGCATGAAGGTCAAATATCGGGTCATCCATCAATCCAAATCTGTGTGGCAGGCGCTGGCGCGCGGCCGTTCCTGGACTGAATGGTATCTCGCCCAGCATAAGGGTTTTTGGGGCTGGAAGACGCTCGGCACTTTCCCGACGGTGGAAGAGGCTGAACAGGCCTGTGCCGATCACTCCAAGGGCGAGCTCCTCAATTGCGGCTCGCGTATCGTCGCCGAATTTGCCGAGAAGGACTAAATCGCCGTGACACCGACCGCCAAGATCCTGCTTCTGGGTTCAGGAGAGCTCGGCAAGGAGTTTGTGATCTCCTGCCAGCGGCTCGGCTGCCATGTGATTGCCTGCGATAGCTATGCCGGCGCACCCGCTATGCAGGTTGCCGATGAATGCGAGATATTCTCGATGCTGGATGGCGATGCACTGGGCGAGGTGATCGCGCGGCACCGCCCGGGGTTCATCGTGCCGGAGATCGAGGCAATCCGCACCCAAGTACTGGCCGACTATGAAGCCAGGGGCTTTAACGTCGTGCCGTCGGCCAAGGCCGCGCAGATGACAATGAATCGCGATGCCATTCGCGATCTCGCCGCCCAAGAGCTGAAACTGCGCACATCGGAATATCGTTACGCCGAAAGCCGGGAAGAACTGCATGCGGCGGCTGAGGCCGTGGGCCTGCCGCTGGTCGTAAAGCCTGTCATGTCATCTTCGGGCAAGGGCCAGAGCAGTGTCCGCGAAGCTGGTGATATTGATGCAGCATGGGATTATGCGGCGGAGGGCATGCGCGGTGATCGCCGGCGCGTCATCGCCGAAGCCTTTGTCGATTTCGATTATGAGATCACTCTCCTGACCGTCCGGGCCAAGGATGGCGTGCATTTCTGCCCGCCGATCGGCCATCGCCAGGAACGCGGTGACTATCGCGAAAGTTGGCAGCCTGCGGCAATGACAGACCTGGCGCTTAGCCAGGCTCAGGAAATGGCGACCAAGGTTGTCGATGCCCTTGGCGGCTATGGGATCTTTGGCGTAGAATTTTTCGTCAAAGGCGATGCGGTGATCTTTTCCGAACTATCGCCCCGCCCACATGATACTGGTATGGTGACCCTGGTATCGCAGGACCTGAATGAATTTGATCTGCACGCCAGGGCGATATTGGGCTTGCCGATCACCAACGTGGCGGCCAGAGGGGCCTCGGCTAGCGCGGTAATCTTGGCCGATCGCGAGTCTGAAGACTTCGCGATCACGGGTGTGGACGAGGCGCTGGGCAAGGCGGACGCTGAATGCCATATCGACGTCCGGCTGTTCGGCAAACCGGTGACGCGGCCCTGGCGACGCATGGGCGTTGCCCTGGCCCGACTGGATGAAGGCAGTGTCGAACAGGCGCGCGACGCGGCAATAGACGCCGCATCTTGCGTCACAATCGAATATGGAGACGAATAGATGGATCCGGTTCTCTATGGCATCCCGAATTGCGACAGCATCAAGAAAGCGCGCAAATGGCTGGAACGCCGCGCCGTCAACTATGCCTTTCATGATTATAAAAAGGCCGGGATCACCGAAGAAAAGCTGCGCGCATGGTCGGGCGAAATTGGCTGGGAAGTGTTGCTCAACAAGCGCGGAACGACGTTCCGTGAGCTGCCTGACGAGATGAAGGCCGATGTCGACGAGGATATTGCGGTCGCGCTGATGCTGTCCCATCCCTCGATGATCAAACGCCCGGTGCTCGAAAGTGAAGGTCCGCTGATCGTTGGCTTTAAGGGGGGCGAATATGAAACGGCCCTCGGACTGGAGCCGGAGTGATGGTCACCGCACGCTGGAACGGTCAGGTCATTGCCCAGAGCGATGCGACGATTGTGGTGGAGAACAACCATTATTTCCCGCGCGTTGCGGTGAATGAGCATTTGCTGACCGATAGCGAAACGACGAGCTTTTGCCCCTGGAAGGGCACTGCCTCCTATTATTCGCTCAGCGTCGATGGCGAAGAGAATCAGGACGCGGCCTGGTATTATCCTGATCCCAAGGAAAAAGCGGCATCAATAAAGGATCATATCGCCTTTTGGCGGGGCGTAGAGGTCAGTTAGGCACGCATCGGGATTGCTGGCCAAGCCGTAATTTGCGGGCTAAATAGTCGGCATGTCGACAACTTATACACTCGATACGAAGACGGACCGCGCCCACCCGACACCCAAGCCGATGAAACGGCTGACGGTTCCGGCCATTCGTGGCCGCAAGACGGATGGGAAAAGTGGCGAACCGCTGGTCATGCTGACCGCCTATACGGTCCGCACGGCGCAACTGCTTGATCCGCATTGCGATATGTTGCTCGTCGGCGATTCACTGGGGCAGGTTGTCTATGGCCTCGATTCAACGATTCCGGTCAGTCTCGACATGATGATCGCCCATGGCGCGGCCGTGGTCCGTGGCAGCTACCACAGCTTGGTTGTCGTCGACATGCCGTTTGGATCCTACGAAGAAAGCCCCGAGCACGCGATCCGGTCGGCAACCCGCGTGATGAAGGAAACCGGTGCCGCCGCCATCAAGATGGAAGGCGGAGAAGCGATGGCCGAAACTGTCGCGTTCCTGTCGGCACGCGGTATTCCGGTGATGGGCCATGTCGGCCTTACGCCGCAGGCTGTGAATGTCCTGGGCGGGCACAAGGTACAGGGCCGGGACGAGGCGACCGCAGCCAAGGTGGTCGCCGATGCAAAAGCGATTGATGAGGCGGGGGCCTTTGCCCTGGTTATCGAAGGCGTCATCGAACCGATCGCGATCGAAACCACGCGCGCTGTGTCGTGCCCAACCATTGGTATTGGGGCATCGGCGCAATGCGACGGCCAGGTATTGGTGACTGAAGATATGCTGGGCATGTTTGATCGGGTTCCGCGCTTTGTGAAAAAGTTCGATGATATGGCGGCCCATGTGACGAAAGCCGTTGAATCCTATGCAAAAGGTGTGCGCAATCGGAGTTTCCCGGAAGAGACACAGACCTATCAACCCAAGAAATAACGTTCGCGTGTCGATTGCGCGGTCACAATCACTTTCCCTAGGCGTGGCGCGCCGCTAAGGTCCGCCGCCATAACGGTTTGGAGACGATAATTGGCGATTGCGCCGCAAGATAATTCCGCATTCATGCGCGAAGTGGACGAGGAAGTCCGCAAGGAACAGGCGTTGGAGTTCTGGGAACGGTGGGGCAAATGGATTGCCATGCTCGTGGTTCTGGGCCTCGCGGCCTTTGGTGGTTGGCTCTATTGGTCCAACCAACAGGTTGCAGCTGCCGAGCAAGAAACCGAACAGCTGGCGCAACTGCTCGAGAACCTGAATGAGGGAACGACAACCGATGTTGACGAGGCGCTGGCGCCGCTGGCCGAATCCCAACGACCGATAATCCGTGCAGAAGCAATGCTGACCCAGGCGGCGCTAGCCCTAGAGGAGGGTGATCGTGATGCCGCAGTTGAACGATTTTCGGCGATAGTTGCCGATGACGGGCTGCCACAGCAGTTTCGCGATCTTGCCCTTATCCGTCAGACTGCGGTGGAATTTGACGGTCTTGAGCCACAAGCGGTGATTGATCGTATGGCTGGCCTCGCGGTACCTGGAAACCCGTGGTTTGGAAGTGCCGGCGAATTGACGGCGATCGCCCTGATGCAACAGGGAAATGACGAGCAAGCGGGTGCGCTGTTCGCGCAGATCGCCAATGAAGAAAATGCGCCAGAAACACTCCGGACACGTGCCGTTCAGATGGCCGGCGTATTGGGTGTGGATGCGGTGCCGGACGAACCGGTAGAGATTACGGACGAACAGGCTGCGCCTGCTCAGCCATTGGCTGCGGATGCAGCGGAGGAACCAACTTCATGAAGTCTATTCTGATTCCCATTTGTGCAGCATTGCTGCTCAGCGGTTGCGGATTGTTTGGCGGTGACGGCGATGCGACGCCGACCATCGGAAACCGTACTCCGATTCTGGTTTCCGAAAATGATGTCCAGATCGATCCGCAAATTGCGACAGTGCCGGTGGTACTGCCACCGGCGACCGTGAATGCCGGTTGGGTGCAACCTGGCGGAAGCGCGAGCAAGTCGCTCGGCCATCTGGCGCTTAGCAATGTTCCGACCCAAGCCTGGTCCCAGTCGATCGGTGATGCCGGTGGATCGCGGGCGCGTCTTGCCGCGGCGCCGGTTGTCGCCAATGGGCGTGTATTCACCATCGATACGGATGCAACGGTCCGTGCGTTTGATGCGCAAAACGGTGCGGAAGTCTGGTCGACACGCTTTGGCAGTGAGATCGGCAGCAATTCCGCGCTCTTCGGTGGCGGCGTGAGCGTTTCTGGTGATCGCCTCTATGTCACGAACGGCGTTGGTTATGCTGGCGCATTGAATGTCGCTGATGGCAGCCAGATCTGGAAAGTACGACCGGGTGGTCCGCTACGTGGGGCGCCAACCATTGCGAACAACAATGTCTACGTGCTGACCCAGGACAACCAGGTCTTTGCGCTTGATCCGGCAACCGGTGAAACGCGTTGGAATGTCTCCGGCACGCTCGAAGTGTCTGGCGTCTTCGGCGTGGCCGCTCCCGCTTCCGCTCAGGGAACGCTTGTGGCCGGTTTTTCGTCGGGTGAGCTAATCGCTTATCGTTATGAGAACGGCCAGATTGTTTGGCAGGACGGCTTGAACCGCACCAGCATCTCCACGTCTGTGTCGACCCTGTCCGATATTGATGCCAGTCCGGTAATCGATAGCGGCTTCGTTTATGCAATCGGCCAGGGTGGGCGCATGGTCGCATTGAGGCTGATTACGGGTGAACGACTCTGGGAAGTGAATGCCGGCGGGCTTTCGACACCTTGGATCGCTGGCGACTGGATGTTTGCCGTAACCGATGATGCCCGTGTTCTTGCCATTGCGCGCACCAACGGTCGGATCCGCTGGATCAGCCAGCTACCGCGGTTTCGTGACGAGGAAGACCGCAAAGGGCCAATCTTTTGGCGCGGGCCGGTTCTTGCTGGTGGTCAGTTGATCCTCGTATCTACGCGTGGCCATCTTGCCTTTATTGATCCTGCAACCGGCGCTGTAAGCCGGATGGAAGAATTAGATGAGGGCGTAGAGCTGCCGCCAATCGTGGCCAACAATACCCTTTACCTGCTCGATACTGATGGTGAGCTCAGCGCTTGGCGCTAGCTTTTTAGAAAGGCTTTTCGGCCATGGCGCGGCTGCCCGTTATTGCAATCATCGGCCGCCCCAATGTCGGCAAATCGACGCTGTTCAATCGGCTGGTCGGCAAGAAGCTTGCGCTTGTTGACGACCGACCGGGCGTAACGCGCGATCGGCGTGAGGGCGATGCCCATCTCTTCGGACTGGATTTTCGGGTAATCGATACGGCTGGGTATGAGGATGAAGATCCGAAAAGCCTGCCTGGTCGGATGCGGCAGCAAACCGAACGCGCGGTTGCCGACGCAGACGCCGCATTGTTTCTCTTTGATGCCCGGGCAGGCCTGACTCCGCTTGACGAAGAAATTGCGCGCTGGCTGCGGGGGACTGAAACTCCCATCATCCTGGTTGGCAACAAGGCCGAAGGGAAAGCCGGCGATGCTGGTCTCTACGAGAGCTATGGCCTCGGGCTTGGCGATCCGGTCCCGCTCAGTGCGGAGCATGGCGAGGGAATCGCAGATCTTTTTCAGCACCTCCTGCCGCATGTCGAGCGTGAAGATGAGCCTGACGATGGGGATGAGGAGGCAGCGGACGGTCCGTTAAAGCTTGCCATTGTAGGGCGCCCAAATGCCGGGAAATCAACTCTCATCAACAAGATGCTTGGCGATGATCGCCTGATCACCGGGCCTGAAGCTGGCATCACGCGCGATTCCATATCCGTGCCTTGGGAATGGAAGGGCCGGGAGGTCGAACTCATTGATACGGCCGGCATGCGAAAGCGGGCCAAGGTGCAGGACAAGCTGGAAAAGCTGTCGGTGGCGGACGGACTTCGAGCGGTTGATTTTGCCGAAGTTGTTGTCCTGTTGCTCGATGCAACCAAAGGCCTTGAGGTGCAGGATCTGAAGATCGCGGCTCATGCGATAGACGAAGGCCGGGCGATCGTCATTGCGATCAACAAATGGGATGTCGCCGAAGATAAGAAGGAGCTGTTCGAAGGTATCGAGACGGCCCTCAGCGAAGGTCTGGCGCAGGTACGCGGCGTGCCGCTTGTTTCGATCTCCGCGATTTCCGGCAAGGGAATAGACCAGCTGCTCGAAGCGGCCTTCGCCACCCGTGAGGCCTGGTCACGTCGCGTGACGACCGGCCAGCTTAATCGCTGGTTCCGCGATGCAATCGAACGCAACCCGCCGCCTGCGCCAAAGGGCAAGCGGATCAAATTGCGCTATATGACGCAGGCACGGATAAGGCCGCCCAGTTTTGTGCTGTTCGGAACCCGTGTCGATCATTTGCCGATGAGCTATCAACGCTATCTGCTCAATGGTATTCGCAATGATCTGGGTTTTGGTGCGGTGCCCGTGCGACTGACGATGCGTGCGCCGAAAAACCCCTACAAGGATGGCGGGGATGATCGCTGAGCGGGATAGCAGCGGTGATGTCGATATCGACGCTCGCGGTCTGAAATGCCCGTGGCCAGCGCTCCGGCTGGCGCGAGCGATGCGCGATATCGACAATGTGGCTATCGTCGCAGATGATCCTATCGCACCATCGGAGATTGCCGCTTTGGCAGCGGAAAATGACTGGACAATCGAAGAAATTGCCACCCAAATTGGCAATGGCTGGCGAGTTTCACGCTAGCTTTTTCAGCGCTT
Organism: Parasphingopyxis sp. CP4; assembly: GCF_013378055.1. Taxonomy (NCBI): domain Bacteria; kingdom Pseudomonadati; phylum Pseudomonadota; class Alphaproteobacteria; order Sphingomonadales; family Parasphingopyxidaceae; genus Parasphingopyxis; species Parasphingopyxis sp. CP4. The sequence continues at coordinate 2,932,417 of NZ_CP051130.1, forward strand.
TGGCTCGTTTGATCGCAAAAACCCCAGATTTGGGCCCAATCTGACACTTCGGTAAACTGGTTGTTTACGCACTCCCATTACAGCCAGTCTCGGAACAAGTGAAAGGGGTCACTGGTGGCGCTCCAGGAAGACAAATTGGTCGATTGGACCGAGTTTGAAGCCGTTCGCGAACAATTGGGTGCAAATTTTGCGCGCATTTTGCGTTATTTCAGCGAAGACGGGATCAAGTCGGTCGAGTCTATCGAACAGGCTATGCATGAAAAAGTTACGGTCGCACTGATCGTGCCGGCGCACACGCTCAAGGGCGAGGCCGCGCAGTTTGGCGCGCGTCAGCTCAGCGCCTTGGCCGAAAAGATTGAAATGTCTGCGCGCCATCTCGTCGAAATCCAACAGACGCCCGAAGAACTGGTTCCTGAGGCTGCACGGCTGCGACCGTTGTTCGATGCAACGATGGCAGACCTTGAAAAGGCCACAAACCCATTGGTTCAGCGCCGTCAGGCGGACGATGATCAGGCCGTTGCCAACCAGACCTTCGGTCGCCTTTAAGCGCAATTTCTAGCCCGCGGCCGGATCTTCCGACTGCAACTGACAATAATTGTCGATGCCCATGCGTTCGATCATATCGAACTGCTGCTCAAGCGTATCAACATGGTCTTCTTCGCTCGCAAGGATGCTGGCCATCAAGTCACGGCTGACAAAATCGCGGACCTTTTCGCAATGCTCGATTCCGTCTTTGAGGAGGGGAATCGCATCATTTTCGAGCTCAAGGTCAGCCTTGAGAATCTCTTCTACGGATTCGCCGATCCGGAGACGCCCCAGCAACTGAAAATTCGGTAATCCATCAAGGAAAAGAATGCGTTCCGTCAACTGGTCGGCATGCTTCATTTCGTCGATGGACTCGCCATATTCGAACTGGGCAAGCTTCTTGATGCCCCAATTGTCGAGCATCCGGTAATGCAGGAAATATTGATTGATCGCCGTCAGTTCATTCTTCAGCGCCTCATTGAGGAACTCGATGACTTTTTCGTCACCTTTCATACCGGATCTCCTTGTTCAGTCCGGCGGTATATAGCGATGATTCGTTGCGGCGAGAACCCCTAAAAACCCATGTTTTCTGCGGGTTTCAGATGGTTATGCTAAGCAGTCGCAGTTTCGGACTGAATGATCTCACGTGCGAACGATACGCATTGTCCGCAACGCGGCTTGCAACCCATCTGTTGATAGGCAGAGCAGGGGGTCGACGCGCCCTTCTTTGCGGCAGCGCGCAAGTCTTTTTCCCGAATCGCGTTGCAAATACAAACAACCATGCGACCGAGATATGTCTATTGAGATTAATTCGCAATAGTAAAAGTGGCGTATCTGTTTATTTTTTCCGGATTGGCTGGAGTTCGCGACGGGCCAGTGAACGCCAGAGCCATTCGAGCGGACCATAACGATAACGATCGAGCCAGGCTTTGGACCAGAGCAGCATCAGCGCCCATATGCCGGGCACGACAATATAGATCGATGCGCGGCTTAGCTCGCCAAAAAAGCCGAACCCATAGCCATAAAAGATCATTGTGCAGACAATGCTGGTACCGAGATAGTTGGTAAAGGCCGCGCGTCCCGTGGCTGCCACGCGCGCCATCAGCGCGCTTCCAGGTGACGACTGGACCCAATAGAGGACGAGCGCGGCATGGGCGAGAACCACTGCAGGATTGATCAGCGTCTGCCCGGCAAAGTCCAATGCAAACAAGGTCACCGGTTCAAATCCACTGCGAATGATCAGGAATGCGAGAATGGCCAGAAGCGGCAACCCGATTAGATAGCCGATCTTCGCACATCGTGCGTAGCGTGCGCGCTCCCATTCACCGGTCAGGAAACCGCTTTTTAGGCCAGCCATGCCGAGCAGCATAAGTCCCAATGTCTCGAGGGACGCCGTCAGGTTGCCGACAATCGGATCCCAGAAAGCGGGTCCCAGGCGATGGGCAAGTAGGCCTGCATAATCGCCACGGTGAATCGCCATTGTCTCAGCGAGCTTGTCAGGAGGGATGGCGCCGAACTGCGCGGCAAACTCCTGCCATTGTGTGATCAGCTCGGCATCAGCATCAGGTGCCAACGCCGCTTCCCGCATCATCCAGATCGATCCCGCCACGAGCCCCAGCAATATCGCTTGGGTGACGATCAGGATTAGCCCCAGTACGACCAGCTTGTGGGTTTCCATTTTGCGAAAGAAGAAGGCGACCGAGCCGATCACCGCATAGAGCATCAATATGTCGCCAAACCAGATTGCATAAGCATGGAGTGCGCCGAACAGCAGTAACCAGCTCATCCGTGAATAATGGGTGAGGGCCGGGCTTTCATCCTTGGCCTCGGCCCGCTGGATGACGAGCAGCATTGACGCACCGAACAGGACCGAGAAGAGTCCGCGCATCTTCCCGTCGGAAAAGATGAAGTTGGTCGCCCACGCCGCGATATCCGGCGGCACGGTTCCGCCATAGGCGATGGGAGTGAAATATGCTGCTTGCGGCATGGAGAAGGCGACGATGTTCATGAGCAGGATGCCCATGACGGCAATTCCGCGCACCACGTCGAGGCTGACGAAGCGGCTGTCCATCGGCGCTGGCGCGTCAGTCATAAGTTCCCCCTACTTTCTGTCGGCGATCTAGAGCCAGCTCGAAATCGCCTCTAGCGGCTTCTTGCTGAGCGCATGGACCGGCACGGTAGCATCGTCAGCAGGCTTGCCGGCAACAACGATCATCATCGGCTTTTCATTGGGTGGCCGATCGCACACCTCGTTGAGAAATTTCATCGGATTGGGGGTGTGGGTCAACGTAGCCAGACCGGCATCGTGGAGCGCGGCGATCAGGAAGCCGCTCGCAATGCCGACAGATTCGGTCACATAATAATTCTGTTTGTCATCGCCCGGATTGGGTCCCCCGCGCCGCTGGCCGAAAATCACAATCAGCCAAGGAGCGATTTCGAGATAGGGTTTGACCTCATCTGTACCAAGCGGGGCAAGTGCTTCGAGCCATTCGTCGCTGGCCTTTGTCTCATAGAACGTCTTCTCTTCGGCTTCGGCCGCTTCGCGAACAGCTTTCTTCTTATCTGGCGAAGAGATCACGGCAAAATGCCAGGGCTGGTGGTTGGCGCCATTGGGCGCGGAGCCAGCCGCCAGTATCGCCTGTTCTATCACTTCGCGCTGAACCGGCGCATCGCTGAACTGTCGGCAGGTGCGGCGTGTCTTGATAGCCTCGTAAAAGGCTTTGGCGCGTGCGAGCCGGTCCGGGTCGGAATAATCAGGTAGCTCGGAATAGGGGACGGTGTCATGGTCTGTCATGCCGCGCGCTTTAGCCCGTTGGTTGAACGGCGCAAAGGGTCAGACTGTTGACATCAATGTCAGTAGATAGCATCAAATCACCATGGCTATTGATCCAAATCATATGGAAATGCCGATTCCGGTCCATCCGGATCGGCCAAAACTGCGCAAGCGCCCGCGCAAGGCGTTGCATCATTTTCGCGAGTTGCTGAAGGATAAGGAGGATACCGAACAGGTATTCTGGATCTTCGAAGCGCTTCCGCGGCAATCCTTCCGTGATGATGCGCTGCGCTTTGGTACGAGCGAAGAGGGGCGCGCCATCTATGCGAGCGAGCGCTATTTGCCTGACTTGCTCGACGATCATGAGCGGCTGCGCGCGATGCCGGAAGGCAGTGTCGGCCACGCCTATTGCGATTTCATGGAAGCCGAAGGGCTGACTGCCGCTGGGCTTGTCGCCGAGGGCGAGAAGATGGACAAGCCGCGCTATAATGACCTGATCCAATGGTATGGCAATCGCAATCGCGACACCCATGACCTCTTGCACGTGCTTACCGGTTATGGCCGCGATGGACTGGGCGAACAATGCGTGCTCGCCTTCACCTATGGCCAGGATCCGTCTCTTGCGCACCTCTTCATTGCCTATGCCGGTGGCATCAACATGAAGAAGGTTACGCGCACAAAGGCTCCTATCTTCCGCGCGATCAATCAGGCCAAGCGGCATGGCAATGCCGGCCCGCGAATCTGGGAAATGCCGATTGCCGAACTGCTCGCCGAGCCGCTTGAAGAGGTTCGGGAACGCTTGAACATCGGCGCGCCGACCTATTATCACGAGGCGCATCGCATTTTACGGGAAGAGGGACGTGATCCCTATGATATTCTCGGCAAGAATGTCGCGCAAGAAAGCAGCGAACTCGCCCAGCCGGCTTAGCCGCAATCAATAGGCCTGCATGACACAATCGCCGCCATCGGTGGCGAGATGCACCAGGCAGCCGACGGCGACAGCACGCACCTTCCAATTGGGAATGATCAGCAGTGCTGCATAGGCGAGCGCTGCCCAAACGGTGTGCAACGGATGGAAGCCGATGCTGCAGCGATTGGGATCGTAGATGGGATCGGCCAGCAGATGATCGACATCGATCAGCATCGTTGCGGCTATTATCAATCCGGCGCGCACCCATTGCTCGCGCCAGAGAATCCAGGCGATAACAAACGGCAGCACGGCATGTCCGAAGATATGCAGGGCAGACTGAAGAAACTCGATTGATGGAGGCATGGAATTGGACCCCCGGGCCGCCGATTACCGGCCCATCAAATCTGAGAAGAAGCTTTCATTTACCGCGCGCAGCTCATCGAGGGCGATTGCCCTGCCGTTTACGACGACTGCATTGCCACCCACCGTACCGATTTTCTCAAACGGCACGGCGTTGCGATCAAGCGGCGCATCGGCCGGATAGGTCACAAGATAACGCGCCTGCGTCTCATTGAATGCAAAGGGAGCGTCCATCGCGTCAAGCTCAACACCAAGATTTCCAGCAAGCGCCATCTCGGCTGCCGCCACCAATAGTCCACCATCGGAAATATCGTGGACCGCAGTCACTGCTCCTTCGCGGATCAGCCGCCGGACAATGTCGCCATGCAGTTTTTCGTCATCCAGATTTACGCGCGGTGGCGGTCCGTCTTCGCGGCCATGGACTTCACGCAACCAGAGCGATTGGCCGATTTCCGGATAACTGGCGCCGATTACCGCCAAACAATCACCTTCGGTTTTGAAGGCCACAGTTGCCATCGTGTCGATATCATCGAGCAGACCAACGCCGCCAATTGCGGGTGTCGGCAGGACGGGCGTCGCTTTGCCGTCCGACCCTGTGGTTTCGTTGTAGAGCGAGACATTGCCGCTGACGATTGGCATGTCGAGCGTTGCGCACGCTTCGGCCATGCCCTCAATACACCCAACAAACTGGCCCATGATTTCGGGTTTTTCCGGGTTCCCGAAATTCATGCAGTCGGTCGTGGCAAGCGGCTTTGCGCCGACCGCTGTCAGGTTGCGATAGCATTCGGCGATTGCTTGCTTGCCGCCTTCCACCGGATCAGCCTTGCAATAGCGCGGCGTGCAATCGGTGCTAATCGCAAGCGCTTTGTTCGAGCCATGGACGCGGACCACGGCCGCATCGCCGCCCGGGCGCTGAACCGTATCGGCCATCACCATATGGTCATATTGCTCCCAGACCCAACGCCGCGAGGCGAGATCCGGACAGGCCATGAGTGTGAGGAGGTCAGCGCCGATATCATCGCTCGTCGGGATATCGGTTAGTGGTGGCTGGGCCGGTGTCGGCACATGCGGACGATCATAATTGGGTGCATCGGCGGCTAGCGGACCGAGCGGGATGTCGCACACGGTCTCACCCTCGAAGGTCAGCACCATGTGGCGGGTGTCGGTCACCTCGCCGATTACGGCGAAATCCAGCTCCCATTTTTCGAAAATCGCCCGGGCCATATCCTCGCGACCCGGCTGCAGGACCATCAGCATCCGTTCCTGACTCTCGGACAGCATCATCTCATAGGGCGTCATACCGTCTTCGCGGCACGGGACCTTGTCCATGTCGAGGATGATGCCGACCTCGCCATTCGTCGCCATTTCCACAGACGAGCTGGTCAGCCCGGCGGCACCCATGTCCTGGATCGCGACGATCGCATCAGATGCCATCAGCTCGAGACAGGCTTCGATCAGCAGCTTCTCGGTGAACGGATCACCGACCTGAACTGTCGGCCGCTTCTCTTCGCTGTCCTCGCCGAACTCCGCGCTTGCCATGGTCGCGCCATGGATGCCGTCGCGGCCGGTCTTCGAACCGACATAGACGATTGGATTGCCGACGCCCGAGGCCGCCGAATAGAAAATCTTGTCCGCGTCTGCGATGCCCACCGTCATCGCATTGACGAGGATATTGGTGTCATAGGCCGAGTGAAAATTCACCTCGCCGCCCACTGTCGGTACTCCGACGCAATTGCCATAGCCGCCAATGCCGGCGACGACGCCGGAGACGAGATGCCGCGTCTTGGGATGGTCGGGCCGTCCAAAACGCAAAGCATTCATATTCGCCACCGGTCGCGCGCCCATGGTGAACACGTCGCGCAATATTCCGCCTACGCCCGTTGCTGCACCCTGATAGGGCTCGATGAAGGAGGGGTGGTTATGGCTCTCCATCTTGAAGATCGCAGCCTGTCCGTCGCCAATGTCGATGACACCGGCATTTTCGCCGGGACCACAAATCACTTGCGGGCCTTGGGTTGGCAGTTTCTTCAGATGGCGGCGCGAGCTTTTGTACGAACAATGCTCGGACCACATGACCGAGAATATGCCGAGCTCCACGATATTCGGTTCGCGATCAAGGGCCGCGAGAATACGCTGATACTCTTCGTCGTTCAGGCCATGTTCGGCGACGACTTCAGGGGTGATTGCGGGGGGCGACTTAAGGGCTGAATCGGACATGGGTGCGCCTTAGCGGCGTCGACGCGATCCCGCTAGAGCGTAGCGGCATCGGGCTGGGTATCACCGGCCGGTTCGCGGCTCCTGCCAAGCCACCAAGCCGCGATCGAAGCCAGTGCGTAGGCCAGCAAAGCCGTCACCGCGATGCTTGGATCGAAACTTTCGGGCGGTGGCCCAAACCAATCGATAGCCTGAAAGGCGAGCAGGAGGGCAATGAGCAGCATTAGAGGTACGTTGCCGCGCCCGGACAGTTTGCGCGTGCGCGTCAGATACAAAGCGACAGCGCCACCGATGACAAGCAACTCCAATGGCATGGCGATCGCCGGATAGTTCCACAAGCCGAAGCCCAGCATGGGCGGGCTGCCTGCCAGCGTCAGATCTGGACGATGGACGAGAAGATCAAGCAGCCAATGGCTCACCACGACCGCGCCACCGAGCCAGGCGCCGATCGCATTTTTAGTGATCGCGTAAATCAGAAGCGCGAAGGCGGCACCCCAAACCAGGCTGCCGGCCAGGCTGTGTGTATAGGGCATGTCGTATAGGTCCAGCGGGTTCATCACCGTGATGCCGGGCACGATCCGCATATTCTCGATGCCTGCTAGGACGAACCCGAAAAAGGCAAAGTCGACCAGCTGCGCACCGACAAACAAGACACCAAGATTTGGGGCTTTGGGATGGGTAGCCGCGACAAAGGCGGGAGCAAAATGGCCGATAAACATTGTTTAACTCTCCCGGCGGGGTGGTCCTCTATTGCTGACTAGTTGATCGTCAACGTCGATGGGCTGCGTTCAAGTGCATCGCTCGACGTCTGGAGTGCGATTAGCTGGCTGATCAGGCTGATGACCTGGATAGACCGATCACCGCCCGGTTCATTTGCCGCACCGACAAACCAGTTCTGGCCGCGATGGTCGACATGGACAGTGTGGTTGCGATTGGGTGCGCTCGTCGTCACATCAAAGATCAGCCGTCCGCGATCGTCGCGCAGTCCATTGCCGGACCGCACAACTTCACCAAGATAGTAGATCACGCCTTCGACGGAGCGCAGCTCGTAATTGTCAGGCGATAGGCTCGCACCGGCGCACGCACTGTTGGCGCCGGTCGTGACATGCAGAACCTGGGGCACCCGCTCGCGAATCTCGAAGCGAGCTTCACCCTCGTCATCCTGGCCGATCGTTACACGATAATTGCCACCCAGATTGGATAGAACCGCATTTAGGGCAGATGCCTGGTCGGTACCGAGTGTGGCCACAGGCTGATCACTTGCCGGGCGCGCCTGGTCCGATTCGAAGCCCAGCGCAAAGACATCGGCGCGGCGCAGCAGGGTGGAATCGCCATCCTCGCTTATCTCGCGCCGAAGATCGTTCACATATTCGGTACCGTTACAGGTAACGCTTTCGATGAGCAGCGCGGCCAGCTGATGCTCGTTCCAGCCTTGTCCAAGGAAGATCGCCACAACATTGGGCTCGATCGGCCGAAGGATGCCGCCGGCAAACTGATTGGTGTTCAAGGGTACCAACTGGAAAGACGGAGACGAACTGACGCTTAGAGACGCACCGGCACTCGCATCGATATCGTCGATGATCCCGCTAAGCCCGGCATTGGCGCCGCCGCGTATCGACATATTGCCGCTGACCTGGCTGAGGGTGGAGTAATGCGTTGGCTCGCGAAACCGCGCGCGAACGATATTCAACAAGATCATTTCATTGCGGGTGTCAGCGATGACGCGGTTATAGTCGGTGGCGAAATCCGTCATTGGTGTTCGCAACGAAGCACAACCCGTCAATCCAACGGCTGCGATCACGACTGCCAGTGTGCGCCATGAATGTTTCATATTCTGCCCCCTCGATCATTGATGATCGTAAGGTTTGGGGCTGGGTGAAGGCAAGGCTTGCCATAAAAAAGGGCCGGCAACGCTTTGCGCTGCCGACCCGGTGTTACTGTAAGACTGATACTGTCTAGGCGTTGCAGCTCTGAATTCCGCGACCCGGAGCGCCAAACTGAATCGTCGATGCGTCGCTGGCGCCGACGAGCGTATAGCCTTCGCCCGAATAGCGCGGAGGACCAGCCGGTGCTTCAGCAGCTTCGCCCTCTTCACCTTCGGCAGCGGCAAGCGCTTCATTCGGCAGGATCGTCTGGACGGCGCCCTGTTCCATAGCCACGCCTACCTGCGAGTCATTGGTGTAGAAGCTGACATAGACGACGCTGTTGTCGCCGCAGCGGAAGCTGGCTTCGCGCGTGCGCATCGGCGGCATTTCTACCGGCTCAAGCTCTTCAAGCTCTTCAGCGTCGGGATCGGCCATGCCGCCCACAACTTCAGGTTCCTGTTCACCGCAAGCAGCGAGTGCGAAAATGGCCGCGATGGGAGCGACCGCGAGGGGGTTTAGAATCTTTTTCATAATGCAGCGGCTTCTCGCGATTGCGGAATAGCTCGTCAACCGTGTTTTTAGCGAAACTTCGATCATTTCCGCTCATCGTTCGACGAACGTCGTTATCCGCGGCTCTGAATTATTGCGACCCGGTCGTCTCGACCCAAGCGATTGTCATTGGGTGATCGTTGGACCGGGTCGTCGTGACCGGCCGGAGGCACCAGGCCATCCAGGTCGATATCGGGGATCGACGGAACGCGATTGGTCGGTCGTTCGGGAACGTAACGACCCGGCACATAAGGCGGCTCGGCATTGGCGCTGTGATCGCCAGGCAGTCCACCGGGATAAGTCCGATTGGGACGCCGGGCAGTTGGTTCTTCCGTCACCGCTTCTCGCGGAGCCGGTTCTTCAACCACCGGTTGCTGTGGTGCAGGCGTTCGCGGCGTTGGCGCAGCAGGGCGCGGCGTCGGCGTGGCTACCGGTGCTGGGCGCGGCTCCCGTACGACCGGTACGGCAGGCGCTGTCGTAGCTTCGGGTTCCGGTTCGCTCGGCGCGGGCGGCGGGGAGCTGGGTTCATCGACCATTTCGACAGGATCATCGATCGGCTCGACGACCGGAGCGGCGATGTCAGGATCAACGTCACCTCCCACAAACTCCTCGACCTGGGCACGCAACATATCGCGTTCGGCGCGCAGATCGGCGACATAGAAGGCAGCCCAACCGGTCGCGCTGAGCGCGAGGACAGCAGCCAGCAGCTGGGCCATCAGAAGCAGCCATGCGCTGCGGACGAACCGACGGACATTGGGTCCCATAGGATGTGCAGTTTTATCGTTCATGATCGCCTCGTTGCGATTGCGGTCCGGCTAAAACGCCAGAAGACCAGGATTGCGCCCAAACAGGCAGTGCCGAAGCCCGCAAGGGTCAGCGTTCGATACATGCCAAGCTCAATCAGGCCTTCGCCCAGGAGCAAGGTGAGAATGGCGACCCCCAGGGTCAGGATCAGCATGGCAAAGCCGGTTGCCGCGACGGGACCGAGGCCCTGTAGCCGCTGGCGCAATTCAGGCGGAGCTTCGCGCGTCAGCGTTGCGCCATTGCCAGCCGATGCTTTGACAAGGCGGCCAGTTTTTTCGCCAACTTCTTGTTCGAGCTGCGACCATTCTGGCGCCGACGTATCGCCGGCCCAGCCATCAAAGGGGATCATGTTGAGGACATTGAATGGCAATGGCATGCGGCTCTCGTCGAGCTTCAGCTGAATCAGCTTATCATTGTCGAGCGCTTCGGTTGCTTCGGCGCGCACCCAGAGCGATTCTTTCGCCTGTTGCGACCAGCAGACGACGACGCTCTTTGTAGCATCAAGCGCCTTTTCGATCTTGATTGCGTAATTATCGCCGGCGCGAAGCGCGGTATCCCACCAAAGGTCATAGCCACCATTGGTGAATCCATCCGCGATTTCGCTGACGCGGTCCCGGTTCTTTCGGGCATAGGACAAGAAAATATCAGTCATAGCTCGCTCCAATGGACGCTTTCAGCGCCCGTCGTTCATGAGCTATTTCTGCGCGGTTTCCGGATTTCCGGCTATGCTGCCGATCACAGCCCAGTGCGAAAGTTTTTCGGCAATCGGCATGGCCGCATAGGCCGGGCTGGAGGAGGGTAAATCAATCAGGCGATATCGCCTGCCGGCCGGTTCGAGCTGTTTTCGGCCAGTCATCGCCGCTTTCTTTCCATTAAAGGCAATAGCTTGCAGATCAGGCAGGGAAGACCCCAGCGACTGCAAATCATTGTTACGGGGCTCGCGGATCGCGCTGTCTAGGCTGCCTTCACGCTTGGCATCTGCAATCACGTCCCACAGTCCGATTTTGTGGTCGCGCAGCGTGTCTATTCGTATTTCATAGGCAAGGGAGCGAAGTTCGATGCCGATTGCGCTGCCGACCAGCTCCCAGAAGCGGTTCTGCGGGTGCGCGTAATATTGGGTCGCGCGCAGCGAAGCTTCTCCTGGCAGGCTGCCCAGGATCAGAATCCGACATCGCTGATCGACCACCGGCGCAAAGGATGACTTCCGATTCACCCTATTATCGATAGGCGCTATGGGGCGGATCGGCCAAGCTCCGGCTTTGCGCTGCCCAAGCCAAGATTTCTTGCTCGTTTCGCGCCCGCTGGGGTAAACCGACCAACATGACCATTATATCTCATCCTCTTGCCCTGATCGGTAACACGCCACTTGTTCGCTTGAACGGGCCATCAGAAGACAGTGGCTGCGAAATTCTCGGCAAATGCGAATTTGCCAATCCGGGCGGTTCGGTGAAAGACCGGCCGGCGCTCTCGATAATCGAGGAAGCCGAAGAACAGGGCCTGTTGCAGCCGGGTGGAACAATCGTTGAAGGAACGGCCGGGAATACCGGTATCGGCATTGCGCTTGTCGCCAATGCCAAGGGCTATAAGTCGATCATCGTGATGCCCGACACGCAGAGCAAGGAGAAGATGGACACGTTGCGCGCGCTTGGCGCCGAGCTCGTCCTGGTGCCAGCGGCGCCCTATTCCAGCCCCTGCCATTTCGTCCATCAGTCCCGGCGGATAGCCGAAGAAACGGACAATGCGCTTTGGGCCAACCAGTTTGACAATATCGCCAATCGCCGCGCCCATATCAAAACCACAGCCAAGGAAATCTGGGATCAGACGGACGGTAAAGTGGACGGATTTTCCTGCGCCGTCGGTACCGGCGGAACGCTGGCCGGTGTCAGCTTGGGCCTCAAGGAATTCTCTGAAGATGTGCAAATTGCGCTCGCCGATCCGCATGGCGCGGCGCTGTATGAATATTATGCCAATGGCGAACTCAAGTCGGAAGGCTCTTCGGTAGCTGAAGGTATCGGTCAAGGCCGCGTGACGGCTAATCTCGAAGGTGCGGCAATCGATACGCAATATCGGATTTCCGATGAAGAAGGTCTGGCTTGGGTGCATCGGCTGTTATCAGAGGAAGGTCTGTGCCTTGGGCTTTCGTCGGGGATCAATGTTGCCGGCGCTATGGCGCTGGCGAAAGAGCTCGGGCCGGGCAAGACGATCGTTACGATCCTCTGCGACAGCGGTTTGCGCTATCTTTCGACGCTGTATAATGCCGAGTGGCTAGCCGAGAAGGGGCTGAGCGTACCGCCCTGGCTGGCGCAGGAGAGCAATGGTGACAGATCCGTCTGCTGACAATCTCGTCGACGCACGACAGGAACGCAATAATCGTATTCGCATTGGTGCAACCGGCCTTGCGAGCATTGTCGTGATTGTGCTTCTCGCCGCCACCTTCTCCGGTACTGCCAGTAATGAGCCAGAACTGACACCCGAGGCCATGGCTGAGCAGATTCAGCCGGATTCCAATCTCAACGCGGAAGAAGAGTTGCCCCAAGAGCCGCTCGCGGAACTGGGCGTGGCCCCCGGAACCGGCCCGGTTGAAGAAACCGAGGCTGAGCCAGATCCCGAACTTGTCATCGAAGACCCAGGCGACGACAGCTGATTTTCGCGACTCGAGCGCCGGTTAGAGCGCCGATTCCCTTACGACTCGTGCTGCTGTAACGAAGAATTCCGCGCGGACCGGGTTTTCCCCCTAGTTTCGGAATCATTTAGCCGCTCCTCAAGCATCTGAAACAAATGAGGAACAACGGTACTTTTGTGCGGCTTTTCTGACACGCTTGTCTAGCGAGTGGTATGAATTCCCATAAAATACCCATGAAATGGTATTGATACCCACTGTTAACCTTGTTACGCAAATCGCCCTGTAGAGGGGCAGGGCGTTCCCGACATCGAAGTTTGACGTTGAATTTTCATGATTCAGCGAACGGGATCGTTTTGCGCCGGGGGAGAGGATCGGCGTGGAATTTTCAATTCCTTTTGGCGGACAGGCGCTAAATGCTGTTGACGGGAAGGGACGCGTGTCCTTGCCGGCCGATCTGCGTGCCACCGTCGATCGCCGTGCTGCCCAGGCCCTCAATGCCAATATGCCGGTCGACGACAAACTACTCTATATCGCCGAAGACGAAGAGCTGCCCTGCCTAACGGGCTTCGACGAGACCGAGTATTTTGCGTTGGCTGGCGAATTGCGGGAGCAGCGATCCCGCGAGACGAGCGGCGGTGGGCGCAAGAGTCTGATCCGGCGCGATGGCGGCGGTACCGAAACTTTTGCGCCGCTGCAGCGTGTGGTGTTCGACAAGGCCGGTCGGATGGTCCTGTCCAGCTTGCTTCGCGAAATTGGCGGGATTGAGGATTTCGCCTTCTTTACCGGCAATGGTCCCTATTTCGATATCTGGTCTCCGGCCCGGGCGCATTCCCATTATGCCGCGATGGGCGACAAACGTTTGCTCCGGGTGCTTGAGCATCTGTGCCGTGAAAAGGGGATGGCGCTGTGACAGCCGCGACCGACCCTCGCCACGATCCTGTCCTGCTGGATGAGGTTATTTCTGCGCTTGATATCGCGACCGATGAAATTCATGTCGATGCGACCTTTGGTGCTGGTGGTTATTCGCGGGCGATGCTGGCGAACGGAGCCACCGTTTATGCCTTTGATCGCGATCCAGACGCGATTGCCGAAGGCCAGGCGATGGTCGACCAGAGCGACGGCTATCTGCATCTCGTCCCACAGCGTTTCTCGGAAATGCACGAAGCGCTGAGCGAGCGTGGTGTCGATCAGGTTGACGGCGTTGCGATGGATATCGGCGTTTCTTCCATGCAGCTTGATCGCGCGGAGCGTGGGTTTTCCTTCCAGGCGGACGGACCGCTCGACATGCGCATGGAACAGGACGGCGAAAGCGCCGCTGATTTCATCAACACCGCTGACGAAAGCATGATTGCCGATACAATCTATGCATATGGCGAGGAGCATCGCTCACGCCGGATTGCACGCGCCATTGTCGCAGCGCGCCCGATTGAGACAACCGGCGAGCTGGCTTCCATTGTTCGCAAAGCGGTTGGCCATCGGCTGGGCGCGCCCAAGGATCCGGCAACCCGGACATTCCAGGCTATCCGCATCCATCTCAATCGAGAGCTTGATGAGTTGCGCGACGGGCTCGCTGCGGCCGAGGCTGTACTTGCGCCAGGCGGACGGCTCGCTGTTGTCACCTTTCACAGCCTTGAAGATCGCATTGTGAAACAGTTTTTGCGCGAACGGAGCGGGCGGACCCCGGGTGGCTCCCGCCATTTGCCTGAAACTGCTGCCGATGGCCCTTCGCCCAGTTTTGACAAGCCCGCAAAGCCAAAGCGGGCCAGCACGGAAGAGCGTGATCGCAATCCGCGTTCACGGTCGGCCACGTTGAGAAGCGCGCGCCGCAGCAGCGCGCCGCCCTGGCCAATGCAGAAAAGGGGTGCCGCATGACGATCACTCGCAAGTTCCGATCCGTGACATGGGCTGCCGCCGTCGCATCGGCGGCGCTCAGCTGTTACCTGATATCGCATCGTGTGGCCGCGGAGCGCACCGCACTGGCGAGCGTCGAGCGCGATATCCAACAGGCACGCGACGATATCCTTTCGCTCAACACTGAATTCCAGACGCGCAGCCGGATGAGCCAGATAGAAATGTGGAACCGGCGTGATTTCGTGCTCGAGGTGCCTGGTGCCAGCCAATTCGTTCACGGCGAAATCGCCTTGGCCGGCTTGCTTGATCGGCCGGTCGCGGATGATCCGGTCCGCCAGGCCTCGGCGAGCGATGAATCGACGCGCGAAGATTTGCCTGAAGATGAAATTTTCGAGGCGCCCGAGCTTGATGCCGCAGACATTCCGCGCATCCAGCAGGCTGCCTATCTTGTCCCGGAAGAGATTGCCGACCGCGCGCGGGGGGAACGTATTGCATTCCTTGACGATCAGCTGCGCGGAGCAATCGCCGGCGAAGCCGCCCGTGAAGAAGGCGAGGAGGCCAGCGCAGATCAATGAACCGGCCCGTCGCCAAACCGGCTGAAGTACGCAAGGTTAGCCTGCGGCGGCAAATGCAGCCGGTCGTCCAACAGCGACTGATGGTCGTCATGTTGTTGCTGCTATTTGGCGTAATGGCGGTGACGGTTCGCATTGGCTGGTTGACCATGATGACAGGCGGTGAAGCCTATGCCGCCAGCACAGACCCCAACATTCCGCCGCGTGCCGATATCGTCGACCGCAATGGAGTGACCTTGGCCCGCACAATCGATGCCTGGTCAATCGCCGTCCATCCTGATCGCATCATCAGTGATCCCGAAGAGCTTGCAGCCAATCTTCATGATCTGATGCCGGAGCGCAGCGCCGAAGACTATACCGAGATTCTCACCTCTGATCGCAGTTTCTCCTATCTGCGGAGGCGGGCGCTGCCTGAGCTTGTTGCGCAGGTGAACGCGCTTGGCGAACCCGCGATGGAATATCTGCGCGAGCCGGAGCGCCTTTATCCGCAGACCAATTTGGCCGCCCATGTCCTGGGCTGGGTCAATCTCGATGGCCAGGGTGTTACCGGCATGGAGGCCGTGCTCGAAGATCGCCTGATGGATCCCGCGCAGCGGACCGAACCCGTCGCCTTATCAATCGATAGCCGTGTCCAAGCTGCTGTGCAGGTCGAACTGGCAACCGCTATGCGGCGGTTCAATGCGATCGGTGCGGCCGGGATTGTTCTTGATGCCAACACCGGTGAACTTCTGGCGCTGACATCCCTGCCCAATTTCAACCCCAATGCCGCCAACCAATCGAGCGATCGCGCGCGCTTCAACCAGGCGACGATGGGCTTTTACGAGCTCGGCTCAACGTTCAAACCGATCACCATGGCGGCGGCAATTGAAGAGGGTGTCGTGACGGACATCTCTCGGCGGTACAATGCTGAGGAGCCGCTCGAAGTTGGGCGGTTTACAATCAATGATGATCATCCGCAGCGTCGCTATCTCAATGTCCCCGAAACGCTGGTGCATAGCTCAAATATCGTGACTGCCCGAATTGCCGATGAACTTGGCGCGGAACGTATGCAGGCTGTGTTTCGCGACTTGCATTTTGACGACCCTGTCGAATTCGAGCTGCCCGTGCGTGGCCGCCCGATATGGCCGGATTATTGGGCGCGCACGACAATCATGACGGCGGGATACGGCCATGGCATTGCGGTCACTCCGCTCCATCTCGCCAATAGCTATGCGGCCTTGGTCAATGGCGGGATCTATCGCCCGCTGACTCTGATGCGCCTCTCGCCGAACGAGGTTCCAGAAGGCGAGCGGGTGTTCAGCGAAGCCACCAGCGATCAGATGCGCGGACTGTTGCGTCTCATCGTCCAGGAAGGCACCGGACGTAATGCCGACGCCGAGGGATATCGGGTCGGCGGCAAGACCGGTACCGCCGAAAAAGCGGGTGGCGGCGGATATCGGCGCAATGCTCTGGTCACCACCTTTGCAGCAGCCTTCCCGATGGATGATCCCCAATATGTCGTCGTGGTCATGCTTGATGAACCGCGCGGTGATGCGGGTACGGGCGGTGCGTCCTCTGCTGGCTGGACAGCGGCTCCGGTTGTCCGCCGGGTCGTTTCCCGGATCGGTCCATTGCTCGGTGTGATCCCCAGCGAAACCCGCGATATTGATACGCGCCATCTCCAAGCCATGCTCTGGCGACCGCCATCGGAACGGTCATGAAGCTCGGCGCGTTACTTGGATCAGAGGCTGATGAGGGCCCAACTGTAACCGGATTTGCCATCGATCATCGCAAGGTCGCACCTGGCACGATCTTTGGCGCGTTTCGTGGCGCACAGTTCAATGGCGAAGACTTTATCCCGGCGGCCATCGAAGCGGGCGCAATCGCAATAGTCTCTCGCCCCGAAGCGCAAGTCGATGGCGTACCCCGGATTACCGATGAAGAACCGCGCCGCGCCTTTGCGCAGCTCGCGGCCAAATTCTTTGCCCCCTTTCCTGAAATCAGCATCGCAGTGACCGGAACGAACGGGAAAACATCGACCGTCGAACTCACCCGTCAGCTCTGGCGGATGGACGGGCACAATGCCGCTTCGATTGGAACGCTCGGTGTGACGACCGCGGATGACCAGACCAAGACCGGATTGACGACGCCCGATATCGTAACCTTCCTCTCCAATGCGGCCGGGCTAAAGCGCGAAGGCGTTTCCCATTTGGCGTTTGAGGCATCGAGCCACGGTCTAACCCAGTATCGCACCGAAGGACTGCCGGTTGGCGCCGCGGCCTTCACCAATTTGAGCCGCGATCATCTCGATTATCATGGGACGATGGAAGCCTATCTGACGGCCAAGCTGCGGCTGTTTACCGAGGTCGTCGACAAGGATGGCACGGCAATTGTCTGGGCCGATGATCCGGCGAGCGAAAAAGTGGTTGCCGCCATCGAAGGACGCGGCGTCCGCGGAATGTCGGTCGGCAAAAAAGGCGAAGCGATCCGGTTGATTGATCGAACACCGACCCAGATGGGCCAGACCCTGGAAGTTGAAGCGGACGGAAAACGCTTCACGGTAAATTTGCCGCTGATCGGTGCCTACCAAGCGAATAATGCCTTGGTCGCGGCGGGTCTTGTCTGGGCGACGGGTGGCGAACTGGACGCCGCGCTCAGCAATCTTTCCCGAGTTCAACCGGTGCGCGGCCGCCTGGAGCGGGCGGTTATCACGAAAAGCGGTGCCCCGGTCTATGTCGATTATGCCCATACGCCGGACGCACTTGAGGCAGCGATTGATGCATTGCGCTGGCATGCCAAAGGCCGGCTAATCACGGTATTTGGCGCGGGCGGCGATCGCGATGCGGGTAAGCGGCCCCTGATGGGTCAGGTCGCTGCGAAACTCTCCGATCATGTGATTGTGACGGACGATAATCCGCGCTCGGAAGATCCGGTCGAGATTCGCACGGCGATCATGGCCGGTGCCAATGGCGCGACCGAAGTGGGCGGGCGGCGAGAGGCAATCGCCTCCGCCATCGCCGAAGCACGGTCCGATGATATCATATTGCTGGCCGGAAAAGGCCATGAGCAAGGCCAGGAAATTGGCGATCATATCTTGCCGTTCGACGATGTTTCCGTGGCTCGGGAGTGTGCGGCATGACGGCGCTCTGGACCGCAGACGCAATCGCCCAGGCTGTAGGCGGCGAAGCGCATGGCGATTTCGCGGTGAATGGCGTTGCCTTTGACAGCCGCGAAGTTGGATCGGGCGATCTCTTCATCGCGTTGAAGGGTGAAGAAACCAACGGCCATCGCTTTGTTGATGGCGCGTTTGCCAATGGCGCAGGCGGCGCGATTGTCAGCGAAGATTGCGCGCATCCCCATGTTCGCGTGGTAGATACAACGGCCGCACTTGATGACCTTGGGATGGGTGGACGAGCGCGGGCCGACGCGAAGATCTTCGGCGTGACCGGATCGGTCGGGAAGACGGGGACCAAGGAAGCCTTGTTTGCTGCGCTCGAACGCGCCGCTCCGGGTCAGGCTCATCGCTCCGTCAAAAGCTATAATAATCATACCGGCGTGCCGCTTAGCCTTGCGCGGATGCCAGCCAATAGCCGCTATGGCGTCTTTGAAATGGGCATGAACCATGCCGGTGAGCTTGCTGCCCTGACCAAATTGGTCCGCCCGCATGTCGCCTTGATCACGGCAATAGCGCCTGCCCATATCGAGTTTTTCGACAGCATAGAGGGCATTGCTGATGCCAAGGGTGAGATCTTCCAGGGCTTGGAACCCGGCGGCACCGCGCTCATCCCCTTTGATAGCCCGCACCGCGATCGCTTGATCAGCTGGGCCGAGCCCCATGCTGGCACGATCTGGACATTTGGGCGCGGCGAAGGCGCAGATATCCGGGCTGTTGAAGTCTCGCGCGAGATTACCGGCACTATCATCAGCGCGGTCCTGCCGAATGGCGAGTTGACCTACACGATCGGCTTGCCCGGCGATCATTGGGTGTCCAACTCACTGGCGGTGATCGGCGCGGTCGAAGCCGTTGGCGGCGATCTGGCGGTGGCGGGTCTGGCGCTTGCTGAACTGGCTGGCTTGCCCGGCCGGGGCGCGCGGACGGCTATCTCGACCGAAGATGGCGAAGCGCTGCTGATTGACGAGAGCTACAACGCCAATCCGGTTTCGATGAAAGCCGCGCTGAAAACCCTGGCTGAGGAACCCGTTGACCGCCGCATCGTTGTGTTGGGAGCGATGGGTGAATTGGGCGACGATACAGACAGCTATCATGCCGGTCTTGCTGATCCGATCCTGGACGCCGGGATCGAGATGGCGGTGCTGGTCGGCGAGCCGATGAAAGTGTTGGCGACGGCGCTTGGCAACAAGATCGACATCGTCCATGTGCCCGACGCCGCGACGGCGCTCGAGAGTCTTGAGGGGAAGATTCGCACGGGTGACGCGCTGCTCATCAAGGGGAGCAATTATATTGGACTGGCCCGTCTCGTTGAGGCGCTGGCCAGCGGAAAGACGCTATGTTCGACCTAATCGCCAGCTATTTCAATTATGAAGGTCCGTTCAACCTGTTCCGCTATCTGAGCTTTCGGGCGGGTGGCGCGACGGCAACGGCCTTGCTTATCGGCCTGTTGATCGGCCCGCGCTTTATCGGCTGGCTCCGTATCAAGCAGGGTAAGGGCCAGCCGATCCGCGAAGATGGCCCGATCACGCATCTGAAAAAAGCCGGAACGCCAACCATGGGCGGGCTGATGATCCTTGCGTCGCTGACTATCTCGCTCTTGCTGTGGATGGACCTATCGAACCGGTTGGTCTGGGCTGCCCTATTCGTGACGCTGGGCTTCGGCTTGATCGGTTTCCTTGACGATTATGACAAGGTCACAAAACGCCACCATGCTGGAATCTCCGGCAAAGTCCGGCTGCTTGCAGAATTTATCGTCGCCGGGATCGCCTGTTGGGCCATCCTGGGCGAGGTCGGTACGAATTTGTACCTGCCGTTCGTCAACGGGCCGGTCGCCGATATCGGCTATGCCTATTATGTTTTCGCAATGTTGGTGATTGTGTTCACAGGCAATGCAGTGAACCTTACCGACGGGCTGGACGGGCTGGCGACCATGCCGGTGATCATCGCCTCGGTTGCCTTCATGATGATCATCTATCTGGTCGGCCGCGAAGATTATGCGACCTATCTGGGGATCGCCCATGTGCCCGGCGCCGGGGATTTAGCCATCATATGCGCTGCAATAGTCGGCGCAGGGCTCGCCTTTCTCTGGTTCAACGCACCGCCAGCGGCGGTCTTTATGGGCGATACGGGCAGCCTCGCTTTGGGCGGCGCGCTCGGTGCGATCGCTGTGACTGCGCATCATGAAGTCGTGCTGGGCATCGTTGGCGGGCTCTTTTTCCTCGAAGCGGCCTCGGTGATGATCCAGGTCTTCTTCTTCAAGCGCACCGGCAAGCGGGTCTTCAAGATGGCACCGATCCACCATCATTTCGAACAGATGGGCTGGTCGGAGCCAACCGTGGTCATTCGCTTCTGGATAATTTCCTTCGTGCTGGCGCTGGCCGGCCTATCGACGTTGAAGCTCAGATGAAGCCAGCGCTCGCCTTTGCCGGAAAACGCTATGCGGTGCTCGGGCTGGCCCGAACGGGGCTCTCGGTCGTCGACTATCTGTGGCAGTCGAGCGCGAGCGTGACGGCCTGGGATGATCGCGAAGAGGCGCGCGCATTGGTTCAAGACAAGGCGACGCTGGCCGATCCGTTGGAGCTCGATCTCAGTAAATATGATGCGGTCGTTGTCTCCCCGGGCGTCCCGATCAACACGCATCCCATTGCAGAAAAAGCGCGCGCGGCCGGTACAGCATTGATCGGTGATATCGAATTATTTGCCCAGGCACGGCCCGAACTGCCGCCGCACAAGGTGGTCGGGATAACCGGGACCAACGGCAAATCGACGACGACGGCGTTGATCCATCATATCATCAAGACAGCCGGCATGCCGACGCTACTCGGCGGCAACATCGGTAAGCCAATCCTCGGCGAGCATGAATTGGAAGAGGGCGGCGTCTATGTGCTCGAGCTCTCGTCTTTCCAGATCGATCTGACGCAAAGCCTCGATTGCGATGTCGCGATATTGCTGAACATCACGCCTGACCATCTGGATCGCTATGATAATTTCGATGCCTATGCAGCCGCCAAGGCTCGGCTGTTCGAAATGCAGTCGGACCGCAATTCCAGCATCATTGCGATTGATGATGATCCGAGCCGCGCTATTGCCAGCGAGACAAGCGGTGTTGTCATTCAGATTTCAGCAGGCGGTTGCATGGACCAGTCCAACTGGCCGGCGCTTCAAGGCCCGCATAACGCCCAGAATGCGATCGCCGCGATGAGCGCGGCACGCCGTCTTGGCATCAACGAAGAGGCCATCGAAGAGGGGCTTCGCAGCTTCACCGGCCTCCCGCATCGTATGGAACGGGTCGCCGAACGCGATGGCGTTTTGTTCGTCAATGACAGCAAGGCCACCAACCCAACCTCGACCGCTCCGGCGCTCGCCGCGTATCCGGCCATTCACTGGATCTTGGGCGGACGGGCAAAGTCGAACAATCTCGACGCGTGCGAGCCCTATTTCGGGCATGTCCGCGCGGCCTATACGGTAGGCGAAACGGCCAGCCTGTTTGAAAAACTGCTCGCGCCCTGGATGCCGGCGCGCAACTGCGAGACTATCCGCAAAGCGGTGCGTATCGCAGCTGAAGCCGCCAAGCCGGGTGAGACGGTATTGTTGTCGCCGGCCTGTGCGTCATTCGATCAATATGGCGATTTTGAAGAACGCGGCGACGATTTCCGTGCCGCAGTCGGGAGCCTGTGATGAACATGGAAACCACGATTGCGAAGACAGTGACCACGGCAAAAGGGCGCCGTGCGTTCGGCGATTATCTTGGCCGATCCCATAAAGGTCCGCTCGGCGAGTGGTTCTGGGAGATTGATCGCGTCCTGCTATTGCTAGTGACCATTCTCATCTCGATCGGATTGATCGGTGTCGCGGCGGCATCGCCGGCCGCAGCCGAGCGTTATTCGGGTGAAAGTCTGCAATTTCCGCAGCTCTACTATTTCTATCGCCAGTTGATCTGGCTCGGCGCGGGCATTCCGCTGATGCTCGTGATTTCAACCATGCCGAAGGAGTTGGCGAAGCGCTTTGCGCTGGCTGGCGCGGTCTGCTTCTTCATCCTGCTGTTGCTCGTCCCCTTCCTTGGTAACGAAGTGAACGGTGCGCGGCGCTGGATCGGCTATGGCGTTGCAACGCTCCAGCCGTCCGAGTTTCTGAAGCCCTTCTTCATCGTCGCCACGGCATGGCTGCTCTCGCTGCGGTTTACCCAAGACCCCACATTGCCCGTGGTCTGGGCGACGGCCATTCTAACCGGCGTGATTGCGCTGTTGCTGATGCGCCAGCCAGATTTTGGGCAGACAGTGATTTTCGGCAGCGTGTGGATCGTGATGCTGATGATTTCCGGCGTGTCGCCCAAGCTTCTGGGAGGGCTCTCCGCTCTGGCGGTTGCCGGGCTCGGCGCCGCATATTTCTTTTATCCGGTGGCCACAACGCGGATTAACAACTTCCTCTTTGCCGAAGGCGATAGCTACCAGGTCGACAACGCCATGCGTACGCTGACCAACGGCGGCATATTCGGTACCGGCCCCGGCGATGGCGAAATGAAATACCGCCTGCCCGAACCGCATACCGATTATATCTTCTCGGTCATCGGTGAAGAATTTGGCCTGATTGCCTGTCTTGCCATTGCGCTGATCTTTGGCGCGATCGTCATCCGGGTGTTCGTCAAACTGATCGACGAAGAGAATATCTTCTATCTGCTCGCATCGGCCGGGCTCGCCACGCAGTTTGCGATTCAGGCGCTCATTAACATGGCAGTAAATCTGGATATGGCACCATCCAAAGGTATGACCTTACCTTTCATTTCCTACGGTGGATCTTCGCTCATTGCGCTGTCCATTGGCTTTGGCCTGTTGCTCGCCTTTACCCGGCGAAACCCTCACCTCCCGGCTCTGGACAGGCGGCTTTAGATGGGCGCGCGTCACTTCGTCCTTGCCGCTGGCGGCACTGGGGGTCACATCATCCCGGCCTTCGCGCTCGCGACGGAGCTCAAGAAGCGCGGCCATTATGTCGCGCTTGTCACCGATGAACGCGGGGCGGCAATTCCCGGTACATTTGAAGGCGATGAGAAGCATATCCTGCCATCGGGCCGCGTGACGAAGAACCCGGTTGGCTGGGTCGGCGCGGCCAAAAATATCTGGAACGGCCGGGCGATGGCGCGGCGGCTTTATGAAAGCTTCAATCCCGAGGCCGTGATTGGCTTTGGCGGCTATCCGGCATTGCCAGCCCTGCTGGCCGCTCTGAAAGACAAGGTCCCTTGCGCCATTCATGAGCAGAACGCCGTACTCGGTCGCGTCAATCGATTGCTGGCGAGTCGGGTCGATGCGATCGCGACGGCCTATCTTGAGGTCGGACGGCTCAAAGAAAAACATATGGGGAAATCCCATCTCATCGGTAATCCGGTGCGTGAAGAGGTGGCGGTCCTTCGGTCGCAACCTTTCCCGGCGCTGAGCGAAGACGGCATTTTCCGTGTCCTCGTTACCGGCGGCAGCCAGGGCGCGAGCATTCTCTCCCAAGTCGTGCCAGATGGATTGGCATTACTGCCCCTGTCTTTCCGTCGCCGGATGCAGGTTACCCAACAATGCCGCGAGGAAGATATTGAGCGGGTCCGCGATCGCTATGCCGATCTCGCAATCCCCGCCGATCTCGCCACCTATCTGCCGGACCTTCCGGAACGTTTGGGCTGGGCGCATATTGTGATCGCCCGGGCCGGAGCATCGACAATTGCCGAACTGACCACGGCCGGACGCCCCGCCATTCTCATCCCGTTGCCAATTGCCACGGACGATCACCAGACCGCCAATGCGCGCGAGATGGAAGCGGGCGGCGGTGCCCGCGTGATCAAGCAGCAATATTTTACGCCAGCAGAGCTTGCCAAGCAGATGCAGAAGCTCGGTCTTGAGCCTGAGGCGCTGATGAATGCTGCCGGCCGCGCTCGCAATGCAGGCTACCCCAATGCGACGCGCGATCTGGCTGATCTGATGGAACGACTGGGCCAGGGTCTTGGCGGTGAAGCCATGCCGGTTGGCGCGGGCGCACCCATACGACCAGCCATGGGAGCTGCGTCATGAAGGGGTTTGGCACCGATATCGGGACGATCCATTTCATCGGTATTGGCGGGATTGGCATGTCGGGCATTGCGCGGGTGATGCATAATCTCGGTTATACCGTTCAAGGTTCGGATATTGCCGAAGGTCCCGCCGTCGAAGCGCTGCGCGAACGCGGCATGACTGTTTTTGTTGGCCATGATCCTGAAAATGTTCGTGATGCGGCTGTGGTTGTCACCTCGACCGCCATCCAGCGCGGTAATCCCGAAGTAGAAGCGGCGCTCGATCAGCGCATTCCCGTCGTTCGCCGTGCTGAGATGCTTGCCGAATTGATGCGGCTCAAGGCCACGGTTGCAGTGGCTGGCACGCATGGCAAAACAACGACGACCTCGCTTGTCGCAGCGATGCTCGATGCCGGTGGCCTCGATCCAACCGTTATCAATGGCGGGGTGATCAACGCTTATGGTGCGAACGCCCGTCTCGGCGAAGGCGACTGGATGGTCATCGAAGCCGATGAAAGCGATGGCAGTTTTCTGAAGCTCGACGGCACGATCGCCATTGTCACCAATATCGATCCCGAGCATCTCGATCACTATGGCAGCTTCGACAAGGTCAAAGACGCCTTTATCGAATTTGTCGAAAATGTACCTTTCTATGGCGTTGCGCTGCTCTGCCTCGATCATCCCGAAGTACAGGCGATCATTCCGCGGGTCCGCGATCGGCGTATCGTGACTTATGGCTTTGGTACGCAGGCCGATATTCGCGCGGAGAATATCGAGGCGAAAAATGGCAGCAACCGGTTTGACGTGGTGGTGCGGGACCGGGATGGCGAAACGCGGCAGATCAGCGGCGTCGAATTGCCGATGGCCGGCAAACATAATGTGCAAAATGCGCTCGCCGCGATTGGCGCGGCAATCGAGCTCGGCATTCCCGACGATGTGATTGCCAATGGATTTGCGGAATTTGGCGGAGTGAAACGGCGTTTCACAAAGGTTGGCGAAGTCGATGGCGTGACGATCATCGACGATTATGGCCATCACCCCGTTGAAATCCGCGCGGCCCTGGCTGCTGCGCGTGAGGGCAGTGCCGGACGCGTGCTCGCTGTGATCCAGCCGCATCGATTTACCCGCTTGCGTGATTTGCTCGAGGAATTTGAGACGGCCTGCAATGACGCCGACAGCGTTTATGTCACGCCGGTCTATGCCGCCGGTGAAGATCCGATTGACGGCATTTCCGGCGAAAGCCTGGTCAATGGCCTGAAGGAACGCGGTCATCGCGCGGCGCATAGTGTCGCCGATGAAGAGGCGCTCGCGATTGCACTCAATTCCGAGATAAAATCCGGCGACATGATCATCTGCCTCGGCGCAGGAGACATTACGCGCTGGGCCGCACGGTTACCCGACAGACTATCGGAGATGCGCGCATGAATATGGGCGATACATTGACCGGACTCCCGCCGCTCGAAGGATCGGTCAAGCGCGGCGGCAGTCTCGCCGATTTCACCTGGTTCCGATGCGGCGGACCGGCGGAGTGGCTCGTTAAACCGAGCGATGTTGAAGACCTCTCTCAGTTTCTCAGCCAACTCGATCCGGCGATACCGGTGCTGCCGGTCGGTGTCGGCTCCAATCTCATTGTGCGCGATGGCGGTGTGCGCGGCGTCGTTGTCCGCTTGCCGAAGAGTTTTGCCGAGATTTCGATCGAAGGTGACAACCGGGTTCGCGCTGGCGGATCGGCTATGGGTATCACGGTCGCCAGTAAGGCCCGGGATGCGAGCATTGCCGGGCTTGAATTTCTCCGCGGTATTCCGGGCACGAGCGGTGGCGCCGTGCGCATGAATGCGGGCGCCTATGGCCGCGAGATCAAGGATATATTGGTCGAGGCGACATTGGTAATGCGCGATGGAACGGTCGAAACCTGGCCGCTTGAGCGGTTCGAATATCAGTATCGCAAGAGCGCGGTACCGACGGGCGCAGTTGTAGTCGACGCCGTATTCCAAGGGGAGGCCGGCGATCCGGACGAGATCGGTGCCGAGATGGACCGGATCGCTGCCGAGCGCGAAGCCTCTCAGCCGCTACGCTCGCGGACCGGCGGGTCCACTTTCAAGAACCCGCCCGGGCACAAAGCCTGGCAGCTGATCGACGAAGCGGGATGTCGCGGCCTGACAATCGGCGGTGCGCAGGTGTCTGAGAAGCACACGAATTTCCTGCTCAATATCGGTAATGCAACCGCTGCAGATATCGAAGCACTGGGCGATGAGGTGCGCCGCCGCGTGTTCGACCATTGTGGCATCGAGCTGGAATGGGAAATCCGCAGGGTGGGGGACGCTGAATGACCCAATCCCTCAACATCGCTGTGTTGATGGGCGGCTGGTCTGCTGAACGCGAAGTCTCGCTGATGAGCGGCGAGGATGTCGCAAAGGCGCTGGAAAGCCTCGGCCATACCGTCACGCGCGTCGACATGGATCGCAATGTGGCTTCGGTACTTGAGGGCATCCGCCCCGACATTGTCTTTAATGCCTTGCACGGCACACCCGGTGAGGATGGCTCGGTCCAGGGCATGCTCGATCTGATGCAGATTCCCTATACCCATTCGGGCATGGCTACATCGGTGGTCGCAATCGACAAGGTGCTGACCAAGCAGGTCCTGATGCCGCATGGCATCCCGATGCCCGGCGGTTTGATCGTGGAAAGCGAAAGTCTCTACTCTGCTGATCCCATGCCGCGGCCCTATGTATTGAAACCGGCAAATGAAGGATCGTCGGTCGGCGTTGCGATTATCACCGAAGACGGCAATTACGGTTCCCCGATCGGTCGCGAGACGGCCGGCCCCTGGCAGGATTTCGATGTCTTGCTCGCCGAACCGTTCATTCGCGGCCGTGAGCTTACTACCGCGGTGATTGGCGACGAGGCGCTCGGCGTGACCGAACTCGTGCCGAAGAGCGGCTTCTACGACTATGACGCAAAATATACCGAAGGCATGACGGACCATGTCTGTCCTGCCGATGTTCCCGATGACATTGCCGAGCTGTGCATGACGATTGCGCTCAATGCGCATCGCTTGCTGGGGTGCAGCGGAACGAGCCGATCTGATTATCGCTGGGACGATAGCCGTGGTGCGGAAGGGTTGTACTTGCTCGAAGTGAATACCCAGCCCGGCATGACCCCGCTCAGCCTTGTTCCCGAACAGGCCAAGCAAATTGGCATGAGCTATCCCGAGCTTGTGCAGCGAATAGTGGAGGAAGCGCTATGAGCCAGACCCGCAAAACCCGCAAAAGAGCCGCGCCGAAGAAGCGCGCGACGGTCAAGCGAAAGCCTGTGAAAAAGGCGCAGCGCCAGCCCTTGTCTGCGCAACTCGCAACGGTCCTGCCGATGCAGGAAGATACGATCCGCCGATCAGGCAACTGGTTGATACTCGGTCTTCTCGCCGCGATGGTGATTGCCGCGTCAATGATGCTCCGCCTCCCGCAGATGGCGGCCTGGCAGGTGGGCGAGGGGATTGGTCGCCTGGGCTTCACCGTCGAGCGGGTTGAAATCCAGGGGATTGATCAGATGGAGCGTCTACCGGTTTATGCGGTAGCGCTCGATCAGCCATCGATGGCGATGCCCAATGTTGATATTGTCGAAATTCGTGACCGGGTTGAAGCGCTGAGTTGGGTTCAATCAGCCCGCGTATCGCGCCGCTTGCCTGACACATTGGTGGTCTCGATTACCGAACGTCGTCCGACCGCGATCTGGCAGCATGATCAACAACTCTATCTGGTCGATGCCGAGGGTGAGGTGTTGGAAGAAGTGCCGCTTGATGCGATGCCGGATCTTCCGCTGATCATCGGCCCGGCGGCCAACCGCCAGGTCGCCAATTTTGAAGACTTGATGGACCGTGCACCGGCGCTGCGGCCGATGCTGGCTGGCGCGACATGGGTCGGCAATCGACGATGGGACCTTCGCTTTCAATCGGGCGAGACACTTGCTCTTCCCGAAGGGCAGGAGGATGCCGCGCGGGCGCTGATCCGCTTTGCCCGGATGGATGGCGTTACGGGATTATTGGGTGAAGGTTTTCGCCGGTTCGACATGCGCGTGCCGGACCGATTTGTCGTGCGCGTTGCAGGCGAAGCCGAACGGTCGACCGCGCCGACGATCACAAACCCAGACAGCGATTCCGATACTATTTGATGAGGAAACATGCCGACCATGGCTGAGGTCGGGCGTGAACAGGACAATAAGGGACGGGGATGATGGCACAGGGACGTAACGACAATCTGATCACGGTTCTGGATATCGGATCTTCGAAAATCTGTGCGATGATTGTCCGTAATCCGGAAGGCAGCGACCTTCAGGTTCTCGGCACTGGCCAGCGCGAAAGCAAAGGCATAAGGCGCGGTTACATCGCCGATATGGAGCAAACCGAAGCGGCAATCCGGGCGGCGGTTGAGCAAGCCGAGCGTATCGCCGGCATCAATATCGATTCCGCCTGGGTCGGGTTCTCAGCGGGCGGACTTGTCAGCAAAGTTACGACAATTGAGGCTGATCTCGGCGGCTATCGGATCGAGGATGCGCATATTCGTGATCTCCATATCGCCGGGCTGTCCGCCATCGATCCGGAGGAAATGGAAATCCTCCATGCCCATCCAACGCTCTACACATTGGACGGGCTCGAAGGCGTGAAGAATCCGCTCGGGCTGCATGCAGACCAGCTTGGCGTCGATATTCATGCGGTGCTGACGGAACGGTCGCCAATGCGGAATCTCGATCATTGTGTGCGCAGCGCCTATCTTGGCGTTGAAGGGATTGTCGCATCACCGGTGGCGACCGGATATGCATGCCTTAGTGAAGAGGAGCGCGAACTTGGCGTCGCGCTTGTTGAGCTTGGCGCAGGCGTGACCAATGTGTCGCTGTTCGCTGGCGGTATGCTGGTCGGACTAACGTCGATACCGATCGGGGCATCGGACATTACCGACGCTGTGGCGACGCAATTCGCAATGCGACGCGCGCAGGCTGAGCGGATAAAATGTTTCCATGGGTCTGCGACCACCAGCCCGCGCGACAATCACGACATGATTGATATCTCGAGCAAGGTTGACGAGGAGAGCGGAGAGGCGCCGCGGATTACGCGAGCACAGCTTATCTCCGTCATTCGCGAAAGGCTGGACGACTTGATGGCCGAAATCGACAAAGCACTCGATGCCATGGGCTTTAGCGGTCCGGTTGGCCGTCAGGTTGTTTTGACCGGAGGCGGAGCAGAGCTCAAAGGCATTGCAGATTTCGCTCAAGGCGCCCTTGGGCGAACGGTTCGAACGGGCCGTCCGATCGCATTGGCGGGCTTGCCGGAAGCGCATTCTGGGCCCGCATTTGCGACCCTGGCCGGGCTTGCACGCTTCGCTGCAGAAGGCCCGCAAGACCTTCGCGCGATGCAGGATCAGGTGCAGCTTGTGCACACCACGGCGAAGGGCGGACTCTGGAGCCGATTCATGGCCGCGTTCAAGAGTGAATATTGAGCGATAAAGTGAGGTTTATCCACGAGTCGCGTCGATTTTTTGCTAGCGTCGTTGAGTCATATTGTTGTAGTGTTGGTTAACGTTTTGATCAGGGTGCGAAAATTGCGAGGGGAGACACCGTCATGAGCATCGAATTTACCCGGACAGAAGTCAGCGAATTGCGACCGAAAATCACGGTTGTCGGCGTTGGCGGTGCTGGCGGAAATGCGATTGCCAATATGATCGATTCTGAGGTCCAGGGCGTTGATTTCATCGTCGCCAATACGGATGCTCAGGCGCTCAACCACAGCGACGCGGATACGCGTATACAGCTTGGCCCCAAGATCACCGAAGGCCTTGGCGCTGGCTCGCGGCCCGAAATCGGCCGGGCGGCCGCTGAAGAAACTCTTGCGGCAATCGATGACGCGCTGGATGGCTCGCACATGTGCTTCATCGCTGCCGGTATGGGCGGCGGCACCGGAACAGGTGCGGCGCCGGTCATCGCCGAAGCGGCTCGCAAAAAGGGTATCCTCACCGTTGGTGTAGTCACCAAGCCTTTCAGCTTTGAAGGCTCCCGTCGGGCCAAGTCCGCTGACTCCGGCATCGAAGAGCTGCAAAAGCATGTCGACACACTAATCGTTATTCCCAACCAGAATCTGTTCTTGATCGCCAATCCGGACACGACGTTCAAAGACGCCTTCAAGATGGCTGACGAAGTGCTCCAACAGGGCGTGCGCGGCATCACCGATCTGATGGTCATGCCGGGATTGATCAATCTCGACTTTGCCGATGTGCGCTCCGTTATGGAGGAAATGGGCAAGGCGATGATGGGTACGGGCGAAGGCGAAGGCGATAACCGCGCTCGCGAAGCCGCTGAAAAGGCGATTGCCAACCCACTGCTCGATGGTGTTTCGATGCAGGGCGCGAAGGGCGTCATTATCTCGATCACCGGCGGCGAAGATATGCGCCTGATGGAAGTCGACGAGGCGGCCAATCACATCAAGGAGCTGGTCGATCCCGATGCGAACATCATTTGGGGCTCCGCATTCAATGATGATCTGGAAGGCAAGCTGCGCGTGTCGGTTGTGGCAACCGGTATAGAGGCCGAAGCTGCTGGTGCAGCTCGCCCGATGCCTGCCAAGGTTTTCAGCTTCCCGTCCGCACAGGATAAGGCGGCAGAAACAGAGGTTGTTGCTGAAGTCGAAGAGACACCGGAAACGATTGCTCCGCTTGCGAAGGAAGAGGCACCCGACGCTGAAATCGTTGAAGAAGAGACCGTCGAAGAAGAGACTGTCGAAGAAGGGATC